>JAISHZ010000038.1 GCA_031262285.1 Lachnospiraceae bacterium
TATGCGGATATTTCTTTGGCAAGGAAAATATTCAGTTCCGCGAGTGCAAAAAGGCAAAACTTAAAGGAACTTTATACCAGGATCATCGCCGTTCTATGAGCAGGTTTGACCTTCGCAAAAATCCCGGTGTAATCGGTAAAATCAAGAAATGGTCCGGTTGTAAGCACACAATTTCGTTTAAGGAATTCATGCAACACTATCATGGTGAATTGCAATTCGGCAACTGCACTGGTTGTGATTATATGAAGGGGGAAGACATCGACATTATCGGTACACCTCATATACCGGATTGGATATATAAACTATTCGCTTATACCATTGGTTGCAAGTTTGATACTGAGGCGCATATCAAACCCGGATTAACTGTAGAACATAATGGCTGGAGATTTCGTTTCACAACCTACGGAGACGAAACGCTGAAAGCAATTCAGTTCTATATCATCGAATCGCAGTTGGAGCAAGCTGTTGGAAGGGCTCGATTGTTAAGAGAAACTTGTCGTGTGAATCTGTACTCCAATTTCCCCTTATGCCAAGCTATCATGAAAGAGTTAGAGTATGACAATGATCGGAATGAGTATGAGGCCAAAAACGAAAGCGAAAGACCCGATTAAATCTAGGCGAAATTTCTTTCAATTAACAAAGTGTTCATATACGTAGATCTTTTTATTATGACAAAATTACAGGAGCTTTATATGGCTGACAGGTATGCCTCCGAGGCATACCTGTCAGCATATTCTATTTCGCGCTCTTTGTTGCCTATGTATGGGATAATTGAGTTTCGCTATCCTCTATTGCTTTCCTTCCCACTTTATCAAGAAGGAGCAGCGCGGATCGATATTCCTCTTTTAGGTAAGGCATTAAGGGCATGGAAAAGAGCAAGCCGCGTCTAGCACTATACATAATCTTTATATATTGACACCATTCAGGACTTTGAGGCACGGCACTATCTAGCTTTTGTTGGAGATTCACCAAAAACATATGACATATTTCTTCAGATGGACTGACTTCACCCGTATTCAGTACCACCTCACATATTAGGGGATGAAGTCTCATTTCAAATGTTTCCTCATTCATCTGAATCCAACTTCTCTCCTTTAGGCGGATTATATTCCTCCGATTGCAATGTGTCAATTCAGTAAATAACTGTAACCCTATACCACTAAAAGGTACTAGCGCCATGTGTCGTATTATATTCTTTTCTGCATCGCCTAGTTGGAATAGAGGAAATAGATTTGTCATTACTCCCTTTACCGTATCCTCAATATCCTTATCATCTTTAATGACTGATATACTATCCTCTGAAATATTGAGAGAATCACTTATGTATTTGTTGATTATATTCTCATCAAGCAATATGCTTCTCATAGGCAGTTTAGCCAGCAGTTCGATCATAAGGGTATGCCTACCGACTGAATAAAACATTTCTTTCAAGACTACACGACGTTCATCGATATACGCACTATGATCCCCCGGCGTAGTAAAACGGTGATACGCATAGAGTTTCAGCAACGCATCGTCATCTAATGGTTCAATGAAAATCAAATGTTGCTTTTCACAGCCTAATTCCCTCCGACTTGTTATCAAACAATGTATGTTCTCACATCTTAATAGTTCTTTTAATGCCAGCTTATCATCCCAAGAAAATGGCTGATTTATGTTGTCAAAAATGATTAGCATAGGTTGCTTATTGGATTGTAAGGCATTTATCCTACACTTCAAGTTTTCCTCGGGGTCGGCGCAATCATCTTCAAGTTCGTTGAATTGAAGCATAGCTATTGCATCTCGTAAGGATGTAGTTTCTTCACAAATTATATGCTGAATTGTCCAGTCTCCATTTTTATGTAGATGATGTGCATAGGCAAGTGCTACGGCCGATTTTCCGATTCCGCCAATTCCACATAAAACGACATATTTGTTTTCCGATAATCTTTCTTCAAGAGTTTTTAACGTGTCCTGTCTGCCAATCAATGGGCCGAACTCTGGAGGAAGAATGTGGCGCAGAAAAGGTCTCTTCGGAGGATTTAATCTGAGTATATGACAGAATTGGAGTAACAAACTCCAATAGAAAGCCTCATCATCATCCGTCTCACAGTTGATAGCACCTGTATCAATACCCGACATGCAGAATGCCTTTTGCAATTCCTTCCAAGAAAGTTCTTTAAAATATTTTATAAATTCAGATGCGTCTACCCCTTGCTGAAAATACGAAGAGAGGTCAGGCATTTTTCTATAAATCCATTTCTTTACAGTTTCTTCTGACAACTCTATTGCGCCAAGGGCTATCAGCAGTTCAGTGCCAACTTTTTCTCTGGCACCACTAATGTTATTACAGCCCTTTCTTACCGTATCAATGAAATCCTTCAGTGTCATAACTTGCTACCCTTCCAAATTATTCTTTCCATCTGTCCCTAACCTGTCCCTAAAGTAGCCCCTTCGTCATTTTTACACTTTTGCTATCCTATAAACGCACGGTCTGTCCGAAATCCACACCAGCGGTAAAAGCCGCGCAACGAAAAGGAGGTCAAAATGAACGACTTGTATTCCAGCAACACCTTTAGTCAGAGCTCAGATTCCGATGATTTTGCCAATGTTCTTGATCGATTGGAGCGTTTGGAACGAACCGATGCCATGCATACGGCTTGTATGTCGGAAGACGACGAACAGAAAGCCGGGCGAAAAAAGCTGAAAAAGCGTGTCAAGGCATTAAAAAAAGAAAACGAGTCGCTGAAAGCCCAGAATGATCAACTTTTGCTGAATCTTCAGTTTTACGCGATGCAGCAGCAACAGCCAAAGAAGTCAAAGAAGTCAAAGAAGTCAAAGAAACACAAGAATAAAAAATCCGAGCCCGTTTGGTGGCAGGAGGCGTTTATTAAATCTATGCCTGTCGCAATCAACAACCTCACACAGGTGCGCTCTCTTCTTCCAGGTTCAACCAAGTAAAAACCTAGCGTGAGGGGTGGTCTATGAGCCACCCCTCACGACCAACAGCAAATTACCAGTTTTTCCATTTGCGTTTGTACGTTCGTTTCGTGGTCACATACACATATATTATACCACATACTCGCCCAAAAATATATATGTACATCGACGCAACGAACGGACGAACCCTCAAAAAGGAGGTTATGAGGCTTGTATTTCAACAAATTGGCTTATAAGTTAGAGGAGCATTATTCCAGTTTTGGTTTAGCCCTAAAGCTAGTCTTGCTTGAAGTCGTCGATAACAATAGACGCCTAATCTACGATGTCAGTGTGAAAAAGGGAACCAAAGTGAACTTGATTTTTGAGCGTGCGAAAGATGTCCAGATCGCACTGAAGCTACGCTTTTTTCAAGTTTTCTATGAAGGAGTAAGCATTCGCCTTGCGGTTTCAAACGAACCGCTCACAACTAACAGCTTGGATAGGATGCTGAAAAGCCCTGAGATGCATAGAAAACATTACCAAATCCCAATAGCCTTAGGTTATGATATGCGCGGCAAGATGTTTTTTGCAGATCTAGTCGAGTTTGTCCACGCAATGTATGGCGGTGCCACCAATTCCGGTAAAACTGTGGGGCTGCGGAGCATGATA
>JAISHZ010000084.1 GCA_031262285.1 Lachnospiraceae bacterium
GCAGGGCTTGCAGATGCCTGGGACGTGAGCCTTCAAGCGTTGGATAAGTATTTGCATTCCTATCTAGCACACCAGCGTCCAACATATACTACAATGGCCAAAACGCAAATTCCAAGTTCCGATTTGGTGGTTGATGGAACAAAATCACCGGAAGATATTGTAGCTGAAATTGTACATGTGATAAAAAAGGGGACCAATGCTGCATATACTGCCGACAAGCATGTGCAACCCGCAATCGAACCTTCACTCGGATACATTATGGAAAGCAAAACCGCTTCCCATAATCAAAGTGCCATTATGAACTTGCGCCGTTTTATTGGACACATGCCACTCCTTACCATCAGTGCGGGTGTCATTTTAGAAAATTCCAAAGGAGAAGTTTTACTTGAACGCCGCTTGGATAATGGAATGTGGGCTGACATTGGAGGTGCATTAGAACCCGGTGAGAGTCTTGAGGATTGCGCAAAACGGGAGCTGTTTGAAGAATCCGGCTTGACGGCACATTCGCTTGAACTCTTTGAAATATTTTCAGGACAACCTCCGCATACTTACCCAAACGGCGATGTTTGTGAAAATACAGGAGTTCTTTATATCTGTCGAGATTTCAGCGGTGAACTAAAGGCGCAGGAAGATGAAGTCCTAGAATTTCGGTGGTTTAGCCTAGATGAGATTATCAATAACATGGATCAGATATCGAAGCCAAGTCGTATCATTTTTGAAAAATACATAGAAAAACGTAGAAAAGAGGCTGGTTAAACAGCTTCTTTTTTTCTTCTTGTCTGACTTTTCTTTGCCTCGTTTACCGTCGCCATTTTTCTTGAAAATACCTTTATGGCTTATACCATATGGATTATCAAGCCAATTACAGGAAATGCTTTACTTCATAACAGTTCGGGTAATATACCAAAGTTAGATTTATAGTTTTTGTCACTTTTTCTTTCCACGATACGAATAGATAAATGAACGCGTTCAATTTACATGAAAGTAGGTGAGTCCTTGCTAGACGACAAACAGATATATTCATTGCTAATTGAAAATCCCGAAAAGGGTTTAGAGAAGCTAATGGGTAAATACATGGGCTTTGTTTACGCCATCGTAAACGGAAAACTTAATGTGTGCTGTCATAAACAAGATATTGAGGAATGCGTAAGCGATATTTTTTACGAAGCATATCAAACGCGTGACCGCATGAACTTAGCAAAAGGTTCACTTAAATCCTATCTTGCCGTTTTAGCAAAGCGCAGAGCGATTGACGTTTTCCGGAAACTTCGGAAATCTTCTGACATTGTTTCACTCGACGAGTCCCTGCATGACTTCATGGCTGACGAAATCGACATAGAAAAAGACGCGATCGAGGGTGAAACAAGAAATAGAATCATAGGCGAAATCCAAAAACTCGGAGAGCCGGACAATCAAATCCTCATCCGCAAATACTATTTCGACCAAAGCGCAAAACGCATCGCAAAAGATTTGGGGATGCGCGAGAATACCGTAAATAAACGAGTTTCACGGGCATTAGGAAAGTTAAAGTTATCTTTAGGAGGTATTCTATGATGGAAAACATAGAAGTTAAGATACGTCAAGAACTAGATCATCTGACCATGGAACAGACAGAAAAGCTGCTTGACATAGATATGAAATTAAAAATCAGCGATCACACGCGTCATCGGATTCAAAAGTCTGTATTTCAAAAGATAGGCACAAACCAAAAACACGGAATACATTTCCCCAAAAAACTCGTCGCCTGTGCCGCTTCATTCGTGATTCTCTTTACCGGCGTATCCATTGTTGGTTTTGATACTGTTTCGGCTGCAATTAAAAATCTCTTCACCTTTATTCCCGGTGTGGGCATTACCGAAACGGCTTCCGACACCATTTATGCCATGAACCCAATCGAAACCCAACTACAATCAGACAACCAAACGGCCAGAATCGTAAGAGCAACTTATGCAAATGGGTATTTGAATATGATTGCTGAAGTAACTAGTAACCATATTGAATATGCAACCTCCGTAAAAACCGATAGCACTGACCCACTACTGTTCTACGATGACTTTTCGTTTTATGTAAACGGGGTGCAAAAAGATTATCAAGATGACGTTTCCACTGCTTCTTTGGCATTATCACTAAACTCTGCGATGTTGGATATCTCATATAAATCAGAACCCCCGCAAGACAACGATATTTATGAAATAGGCATCACTGGATTTTCCCAAAAACTCTCATTCAAATTGACTGCTTGCAGTAGTTTTGACGACATCAAAGAGATCGGGCCGACTGTTATTCAAAACGGCATATCTCTCACTGCTACTGCCGAGCGGCTTGACAACCTGTTACTGGTTTGGTGCTATCCTTTTAAAGTTACCAACAAAACGAACGATAGGATTTTAGGGTTGGGGCAACCCGGTAATGGTTCATTTATTCAGACCAGATTTATCAAAACGGAAAATGGGCGACTTTCAGAATGTTTTCCGGGTATTTCGCTTACTGAACGGATGCTTTTTGAAATGCCGGAAAATGTTCAAACCGCCACCTTGCATATTCCGTATTTGTCTATGCTACGCGAAGAAAAAGATAAGTTAAAAATCAATTTACCCAATGATTACTCAACCATAACGAGTGAAGCAGCATCCGAGAACTCTCTTGGTACGGTGACGGTTTCTAAAGTCACCAGAGCAAAAAATGAACACACGAGCGACAAAGACACCGTAAAGATTTACTTTGAATTTGAGAGCAACAATGATACGATGCGTTTATGTTCGTTTGCATTTGACGCTGATCCATATCCATCCAGCGTTAGAGCTTTCAACGCCGAAACCGGGTGCCTTGATTATCTTTTGCTTGAAGTCGACAAAAACGAAACCAAAGTTGTATTCGATATAACAGATTTAACCTACTATCTCTATGGTGAATATGTGATCCCGCTCGACATAAAGTAACTTCGCAGAACGCTCTGATTATCAACCTGACGTTGATTTTTTTCAAAAAAGTTTCAGCTTGATTGTATGGGATCTTGTTTCATTCTTTGATAGATTAAAAGCACAAACACAATTTAAGGAGGAAACAAGATGATTGACAACTACAAAATCGGCAACCAACTATCTCTTTTACGCCGCGAAAAAGGTCTCACAGGCGAGAAATTCGCGGAAGCATTGGGGGTGTCCCCACAGGCGGTATCCAAATGGGAAAACGGGAAAAACTTGCCCGAAACCGCGCTTTTACCTACTATTTCAAAGCTGCTGGGCGCGTCGATTGATTCTATTCTAATGCCGCAGGATCTTTTGATACGAAAAGGCGTGTACACAAATGGCAGCGGCAGTATGATGGTCGTTACGAAAGAATTAAACCGTTTAGTCGCTAATAATCGCTTGGATATTATAATCTCATCGAATTTTGGCGGACAGATCATGGAAAGCCCGCTGCTTGGCATTCTAGCTGTTCAATACCAGACACCTGATGGAACCTTCTATTCCTATGGAAAACAAAACGACCATCTGTCAATTGATATTGATAAGCCGCAATACGAAACGAAACGACCTTTCCAAATCATCGGCGCTTTTTATGGACAAGGCACAAATGTGCGGGATGTGATGCAGAAGATTGATCATTTAGATTATTTCCGTTGGAATGAAATCCATATCAACCACGAAACTTTCCCCTCATCGCCGAGTACAGACGGTACAGATTATCTGACGCTTGTATATCTAAATTCCGACGGCATTCATGTGATCAGCTGCCCCGAGGGCGGTGTATTGGCGTACAATTCTACGCATACCGCTCTTACTATCAAAGACACTTCCTCCTGTATTCTACCCGACATAAAGCCTCTCGCATGGGGTAAGCAGATGGATTGCTGTTTTGGCGGTGCCGTTACGCGAGTGTTAAATTATATGGGTGAAACTTATACTTATGAGCAGATTATGGGAATGTCCGGCGCGTGTTACCGCATTCATTTTACCGATGTATGGGACTGGAGCGCCACCGATGCTTTGGTAGCTTACGGATATGATGCACTGCTTTGTCGTGCGATTGTGTATGAAGCTGTTTGGGCTGACAGAATCGAAGCCAAAGACCGCGTCGCCGAGCGGCGTAACATCGTTTCAGATATTCAGATGGGCAGACCC
>JAISHZ010000145.1 GCA_031262285.1 Lachnospiraceae bacterium
TCCGTCGATCATCACCTGCCCCTCATTGACTTGGTAAATCCCGCTGATGATCCGCATTAAGGTACTTTTTCCGGCGCCATTGGTGCCGATTAGTCCAAACACCTGTCCTTCCTGTATGGACACTGTCACATGGTTTAGCGCCCAAAAGCTATTAAATTGTTTGGATACATCCACAATTTCAACCATACGTGTTACCTCCTTTCGAATACACATCATCAAGCAACAACATAATCCGTTCTTTCGTAATCTTGGCTAGTTGCGCTTCTTTGAGCAAAGTTTTGAGTGTCTCCAAAATGCTTTGCTGTTTACTGGTTTTCCATTCTTGTTCATCTGTTACGAAATTGCCTCGCCCCATAACCGTATATAGATAGCCATCTTGTTCTAATTGTGCATATGCCCGTTGGATCGTATTCGGATTCACAGACAATTCTAGTGCCAATGCTCTTACTGACGGCATCTTGGTGTTTGAGGTAAGGACTCCGCATACGATCAAATGGCTCAGTTTGTCAGCTACTTGCTCGTAGATCGGTCGCTTATCTCGGTAATCGAGTGCAATCATAGACATCTCCTTTCTGAGAGTGTTGGGTGTATTAAGGTGATTAATACGCTTGGTGCTACTGTAACGGAATTTTTAAGCGATGTCAAGCGGATTTTTTGATACAGTTCACGGAACTATTTCAAACCGATTCAAAGTGTTGCTTGATTATTAGCAAAATGGTAGAATGAACGACAAGCACGGTTACAGAAAGGAACACAAGGGAGGAACAAAATGGCTAACTGGATAGAACTCGTGGACAAAGGCGTTTACCTCAAAAACCAAACGCAACTACTGCCGGCACAGGACATACCCCATCTGGACAAAGAAGCGGCACGAAAAGGTACCATGGCCTATCGGATCTTACAAGCGCACAATCAATCAGACGATCAGCAAAATCTCAAAATTAAATTTGATATGTTGACATCCCATGACATTACATATGTCGGAATCATCCAGACCGCCAAAGCATCGGGACTTGTAAGATTTCCGATTCCGTATGTTCTGACCAACTGCCATAACTCTCTATGTGCAGTCGGCGGAACGATTAATGAAGATGATCATATGTTTGGACTCACCAGCGCGCAAAAATACGGAGGCGTATACGTTCCGCCGCATCAAGCGGTGATTCACCAGTATGCCAGAGAGAAAATGGCAGCCGTAGGCAAGATGATACTCGGTTCGGATTCCCACACACGTTACGGAGCGCTGGGAACGATGGCAATCGGGGAAGGCGGTCCCGAACTGGTCAAACAGCTCCTCTGTCAACCTTACGAGATCACGATGCCACAAGTCGTCGGGATCTACCTACATGGCGCACCCATACCGGGCGTAGGTCCGCAGGACGTAGCGCTTGCGATCATAGGCGCTGTATTTGATCAAGGCTTTGTAAAAAACAAAATCATGGAATTTGTCGGTCCGGGAATCGCGAATCTTAGCGCTGATTTTAGAATTGGGATCGATGTTATGACCACAGAAACAACATGTCTTTCTAGTATATGGCAAACTGATGAACAAATCGAAGAGTATTACGAGATTCATCAAAGATCAGAAGACTATCAAGCGCTTGCTCCCAACGACCTTGCGTATTATGACAGTGCTGTCAGTGTGGATTTATCCGCCATCAGACCTATGATTGCGATGCCTTTCCACCCAAGCAACGTTTATACCATTGACGAAGTGATTCGCAATCCCAAAGAGATCATAGAAGAAACAGAAAAACGAGCGAAAGTCAGTCTGGGCGAAGAAGTCTCCTTGCATCTTATGGAAAAAGTGAAAGATGGGAAATTTTATGTAGAACAAGGAATCATTGCGGGCTGTGCAGGCGGTGGATTTGAAAATATTTGCGCGGCGGCGGATTTGCTCCATGACCGTTCGATCGGAGCAGGACCATTTACGCTGAGTATTTATCCTGCATCCACCCCCATATATATGGAACTGCTGCGGAATGGGAGAGCAGCGAAACTTCTCGAAACGGGAGCTATCTTAAAAACAGCTTTTTGCGGACCATGTTTTGGCGCGGGAGATACTCCGGCTAATAACAGCTTCAGCATTCGTCACTCCACTCGCAACTTCCCCAACAGAGAAGGATCAAAACTACAAAACGGTCAGATCGCTTCTGTGGCTTTGATGGACGCGCGTTCTATAGCCGCCACCGCAGCCAATCAAGGTGTATTAACACCGGCGACCGAAATGCCCATTCCCTATCACAAAGTGCAGTATGCTTTTGATTCCAAAATTTATGACAATCGTGTATTTGATTCGCACGGTCAAGCTGATCCAAATGTCACAGTACAATTAGGACCCAATATCAAAGACTGGCCGCAGATGCCGGCGCTCACCGACAATCTACTACTGCGCGTGGTATCTGAAATCCATGATCCGGTTACGACGACCGATGAATTGATTCCTTCCGGAGAAACATCGTCGTATCGTTCCAACCCCATGGGACTGGCGGAATATACACTAAGCCGCAAGGATCCTGCTTACGTGGGACGCGCCAAACAGATGCGCTTGGTGCAGATCGCACAGGAACAAAATAAAGATCCGTGGAACGCGGTACCGGAGTTGGCGCTTTCGGATGTGAAAAAATATCTGGATCAAGAATTGACACCGCAAGGAACGATTGGCTTTGGCTCTTTGATTTACGCGACCAAACCCGGTGACGGATCGGCGAGAGAACAAGCTGCATCTTGCCAGAAAGTACTGGGAGGGTGGGCAAATATCGCAACTGAGTATGCGACCAAACGGTATCGCTCCAATTTAATTAACTGGGGGATTCTTCCCTTCTTCATTGAAAAAGGAGACTTGCCATTCCATAACCTTGACTATATCTGGATCCCCGGGATTAGAAGTGCCGTAGAAAACGCGCAGTCAAGGATCACGGCATATCGCATCTCCCCAAATGATGATCAAACGCAAGCCTTTCCCCTTTCTCTTGGAGAATTTACAGACCAAGAGAGGAAGATTATTCTATCCGGATGTTTGATTAATAACAACCGGATTCCCGAATGATCACATTCATATCTCGCCGGATTGATCCATAGATTTAGATAAGGAGAATCCAAAGGCGACATTCATGAAACCGCTTATTCGCAGACGACACACAGACCATCAGGATCTTCTTTTGTATCAAAATACGATCACAAAAAGTAAAAAAACCATATTCCGCGACAAATGTAAAGCGTGGATTATGGTTTTTTGTATTTGTATCATGGTTCCGTATATTATTTCTGTATTTTGGGGAGACCGAGATAAAGAAGAACAGGGAAGTATCCTTTCGGAAGAAGCGGATAGTCGTATTCGAGTGGAGATCATCTTACCTGGAGGTAGGATACGATTATCAATGGAAGAATATTTGGTTGGACAACTGGCAAATGTTGCGTTACCGGAATATGAAATGGAAATGCTCAAAGCGCAAGCGATCTTGCTTCGCAGCACATTAATCAAGAAGTATCGAGATGCGATGTTGCAGACAGAGAGGTCGCTCAAATACTATACGGTTTCTTCCGATGAGTATCTCACCATCGAGCAGCGACAGGCACTTTGGGGTGAACAGTTTACGGCATACGACAGTAGATGCAAAGAAGCGGTCAATGCAACGCAAGGCATCTATCTGACGTATCAGGAAGTGCCGATTGAAGGGATTTACTGTAGAGTCAGTGCAGGAATGACCAGAAGTGCCACAGATCTTCCGGGGTTGGCACTTCCTTATTTACAAACAGCAGATTGCCCCAAGGACTATCTGTGCGAGGAATATATCACAGAGATCACCATCACCAACAGCAAGGCACAAGCACTGTTGGGAGGAAGGCTCGGGATGTGCAAAACAGACAAAGCAGGGTACTGTGTGGAAGCGCTCATTCATCCGGATGAGGGGGAAGTCATTCGTGAATCGGGAGAATGGCTACGCATACAGCTAGGATTGCCTTCCGCAAATTTTACTCTTTTGCATGAAGACAACACGATGCGTTTCGTGTGCAAAGGGCAGGGGCACGGTTTTGGGTTGAGCCAATTTGCTGCAAATGAATTGGCAAAAGACGGAGGAACATATGAGGATATTTTGCGCTATTTCTTGTCGGAAATTGAATTTGACAAATATGAATAATACGAATAATTCCCATCAAATAGGTAAAACTAGGGTTAACACAAATTTAGATGTGCGAGAAAGTTATGCAGTTGAGAGCAACAGGAAGATACCGTAGACGTCTGCAGGAAAAGTGTGGACAAGTTGGTGGCACGTAACGGTGGAATGGAGGAACATGAGAGGTAACAGAAAAGGTAATATCAAAAAAGAACGGATTATTATGATTACTTCGTCGGCTTTGGTGCTGGCGGCATTAACAATGACGGGTCTTTATCTCAAAGACAGAACGGCTAAGGTGGAGGACGACGGGTACAGCATTGACTTTTCTGCGCTGGAGAATACACCGGGGGACAAGTACTCCCAGATCGTAGAAAACACGCCATCTACTCCACTGGAAAGTCTGGATCCGAATCAACTGGGTATTCCGAGTGCGTCACATACGGTTCCGGAAGATGATCTCGATTATGCCCCGCCCACGAGAGAAGTTGATTCCGGACACGTAGAGATTGGGAACACGACCCCTTCTGCTTCTACCGAAGAACAAGACTTACCTACGAATACGCAGATAGCGAAGAACGAGCCAAAGACAAAGCCAAGCGAGGAAGAAAGACCGCAAGCGCAACCGGAGACTACGCCGACGATCGAGGATACTCCGGAAGAACCCCAACCATCATTAGAAGCCAACAGCGGTATCATCGAAGTCGCTAAGACACTTCATTTCCCGGAAACCTTGTTGAAACCTTCCCCGGGGAATGTATTGATACCATTTAGTATGGATGGAAGCGTATACTTTGCCACACTTGATCAATACAAGTACAATCCTGCCATGATCGTGAGTGCGTTAGAAGGAGATCCCGTAGCTGCTTGCGCAGAGGGGAAAGTCATCTCCAGTTATACCAATGAAGAAATAGGGAATGCGATTGTTTTGGATTTGGGTGATGGATATGAAGCGACGTATGGTCAGCTGCGAGATGTGCAATACGCTGTAGGGGATTATGTCAACGCAGGTGCTACTTTGGGATTCGTAGCAGCTCCGACAAAGTATTACAGTGTGGAAGGAGCAAATATCTTTTTTCAACTCAAAAAAGAACAAGCAGCAGTGGACCCGACAGAGTATTTCGCTCCTTAAGCGAAGGATTGAAGTGAATATCTTACCCTACGTGTCTTGACGAAGCGTGTAGAGGAAAATAAGAAAGGTACATCTCAAAAAGGTGTGCCTTTCTTATTACAATATATTCCATTTCAATGTAGCCGCGAATAAACTATAATAAAAGGAACTGGATATTTCATTGAATAGATTCGTCTCAAGCAATCAGATGGGAGCGACTATGGAAAAGTACGATAAGAAGATTTCAATAGGCGCGTTGGTCGGTAACGTTCATTCTCCTCATACGGTAGATCTTTTACATGGTATGGAGGAAGCCGCTAGCCAATATGACGTTAATGTGTTTTACTTTTTGGGGACTCACAGTTCACACCTATTGGAATATCTGTTTGGCAGAGACACAAAAGCAGATTATGATTATCAATTCAATACAATCTATGATTATGCTTGCCTGGCAAATCTGGATGCATTAATCATTGCGTATGGCTCTTTGTGTATTTTCTTAGAAAACACGAGTAAGGAAGAGTTTCTGGCTCGCTTTCGTAAGATTCCTTATTTGATGATTGAGGATTTTGAAGATCAGAATGGTGGCAATTGCTTGCTTACCGACAATGTAGGTGGCATGACACAATTGGTTGAGCATTTACTGATTGACCACGGATTTACGAGACTTGCCTTCATCGGAGGACCTCCCGGCAATCGAGATGGCGATCAGCGTCTCGATACTACGCGCAAACTTTGTGCGCAATACCATGTTCCGCTTCCGGAAGATGCCATCGAATACGGCAACTTTTCGCAGAATGTTTCTGAACAAACCAATGCGCTCTTGGATCGTTATCCGGATCTGCAAGCCATTATATGTGCCAATGACGAGATGGCAATTGGCGTATGTAAAATATGTACTGAACGAGGTCTCGTTGTCGGCAGGGACATAGCGGTGACCGGATTTGACAACAATTGGAACGCACAACTAGCGAAAGTTCCTTTAACTACCGTCAAGCAAACAGGGTTCGAAATGGGTTACCAAGCCCTTTTGAATGCTCTCAAATTGAGTCGCGGAGAAAAAGTCGGGGAAACATTAATTCCCACGAAATTCGTTCGACGAGGATCCTGTGGTTGTCGGATGGATTCCTTATCCGGTACGGTATTTAATTGTGACGATATAGAGAACTGTGATCCCGCTGTGATTGGCTATGCGATGACAAAGTCTATTATTGAGACTGAGTATAACAAAGAGATGTTTGATTACTGTGTGACTTTGACGACGCAAATGGCGCAAGGAGGTCTTACTGTTGCACGCGCAGAGACAAGGGATTCCGTTCATGACGGGAGGAACTTGATTCTAGATGCACTAGAGAAACTGAACAAAGGAAGGATGCAAAACTACATATCCAGACCTACGTTAAACCGCGAGAATGTAGATTGGATGCGCTACCTAGCAACCAAAACAGATACTTCTTTCGTTCAAGCCCAGATTTATAGAACCCTTTCGGATATCCAATCGAGGCGGTGGGGGGTGTCCCTTTTTGAAAGCGGACGAGATATGAATGAAGTGTTATGCAAATCATGGGCAGTACAAATGATTGCCCGTGAAATGGCAGAACGAGTAGATTCAACCGAAGAGTTTTTTCAAAGTGCATTGAGTGATTTGAAAATGTTTGGGGTCAGAAGCTCTTATATCTATTTGTTGGAAGACGTGGTCATTCATCGTTCACAAGATGTACGCTATGCTCCAGATCGCCTCTATTTGGCAGCGTGGTATAGCGGCGATGAAGTAGTATCCTACAAGGACGACGAACGTCCCATTGTTACGGCAGAGAATGGATTCCCTCGATATCTGAAAGAGCAGGGGAAACAATTGTTTTCGTTTATTCTCTTTTCGGATGAGCGTCAGTATGGGGTCTTGATTTGTGAAATCAACTCTAAAGATGTAGCGATCATGTACTTTATTAGCTTGCAAATCGGCACTGCGATGCGATTCTTAGAGCTTCACAATAAAGAAGTGGAAACACGCTATCAATTACAAGAATCTCTGAAAACGATTCAAGCGCAAAATATGTTGCTGAGCTTTATCTCCGAAATGGATGAACTGACCAATATTTACAATCGCAAAGGATTCATGGAACGAGCGTTGAAAATGAATCAAGACGAAAAGCATATAGGAAAGAAAGCGGTATTGTTTTTCGCTGATTTAGATCATTTAAAAGAAATCAATGATGTTTTTGGACATACAGAAGGAGATTATGCGCTTGAAAATGCGGCATATATTCTAAAGAAAGTGTGCCCGCCAACTTTCGTCATCGGAAGGTTAGGGGGAGATGAGTTTGTCGCGTTAGGTATGATAGATACCGACGGTAACGGTGCGATATTGGAACCTTTGATTCGGAATGCATTTTACGAATTCAATCAAGCATCCAGCAAGCCATTTTTCGTGGAAATTTCATTTGGGTATTATGAATTTACACTCGGAGTCGAGCCTGACTTTTCGTTGATTTTGGAAAAAGCGGATGAACGACTCTATCAAGACAAGAAAGGACGTAGGCATTCCATTTCTAAAAGCAAAAATTAGGACGCAAGCACCTCACTCAATCGCTGTGTCCTTCTGAAGCTACCACAATCGTATCATTGAGCGCCTGCATTCGCGTGTCCAAATCCGCGACCATGCGGGCGCATTCTATTAGCTCTTGCTTCATCTCCAAGGGCGTGTTCCTTTCGTATTTGTAATGAATTTTGTGCTCCAAACTAGCCCAGAAATCCATCGCAACGGTGCGGATTTGTACTTCCACAGTCGTATCTACGATTCTGTCAGAAAGATAAACCGGCACACTGACGATCATATGATAACTGCGATATCCGCTGATCTTAGGATAGGTAATATAATCTTTGACCATCTTGACTTTGATATCCTTTTGTTCGCGTAACATATTCGCGATACGGTAAATATCTGAAGTAAACGAACAGATAATCCGTATCCCGGCGATATCGTTTATGTATTTGATCATATTCGCGATAGTGGATTCATAATGATGGCGTTTCAGCTTCTTAACAATGCTTTCGGATGTTTTCATCCGCGATTTGATATGTTCGATTGGGTTGTACTGATGTACGTGCTGAAATTCATCGTTCAGAATGGAGATTTTCGTCTCAATCTGTCTCAATGCCGCACCGTAAATCAGCGTTACTTCCTGCCATGTTTCAATTCCCTCTTTACTTCCCGTTCTTAATTCCATAGTGACTCCCATGCATATAGTTGATCAGTGACGAAATCCTTGTGAAAGACCGCGCAAGCGGACATCTAATCAGAAGTGAAAAGCGGTTTTATTTTTTCACATAAATCCTTGTGAAAGTCCGCGTAAGCGGATATCTAATCAGAAGTGAAAAGCGGTTTATGCTTTTCACATTATAGCACATAAAAACATGGAAATGTGTATTGTTCACAAAAAATTAAGAAATAATTTAATTTTGTTGGTCATATTTCCGATCTCATATCTGCCCACCTTATTAGTATATTCATAGGAAAACTCAAAAATACCTGTTGTTGTGAAAGTTTATTGCAAGTCGCAACGTATTCGTTCCTTTAGGAAACATTAATTGGATGAATATATTGTGAGATATGCAAAAAAGACCAATCCATACACTTTTATGAAATAAGGGTTTGGATTGGCCATGACCATGTCAGTATCGTGGTTAGTGTTTTATTGATAAATCACTGTTTCGTCGAGATATTCCGTTTTAATGACGATATAAGGGTAAGATGGGTTGGAGTTGGAACGCTGAGCAGATTCAGGACCAAGTAAGCTAGTGCTACAATAGATAGCGTTGTCTCCTAAGTATAGCTGATTGACGGCAATGCTGTATCCACCGGTTGATTGCTCGCCGTATCCTATGCAAATGTAGAGATATTCTTTATCACTATAAGTCAATTTAAAATCGTCTACTTTTCTTTCGTCAATAATGGCACGGAGTGCCTCGGGTATCTTTTCTTCTCCGAGTATGGTAAAATCCAAATCTCTAACTTTTTCTCCCTCTCCGTTCATTAAGCTGCATGCGCACATCGTGCATAGTATGTAGATTCCAAGGAAAAAAATAGCTATTTTTCTATTCATAACTTCTTTTCCCATTATAAAAGTTTGTTCTATCCTATGTGTTCGAATGTCAAAGTATGAGTCTTACGCGGACATTTATTTAAACTGCAAACAGAGAGGATATCCATGTATTTATTTTAGGATTGATAAAGATTGAAAAAAGATTGCGGCGTTGCTGCTGTGAAACGCATCGGTGAGGTTAGACATGGAAACATTTTGAGCAAATAAGTAATATAGCGGTTGACCACGCATTTCCGACAAAGGAAATACGACAATATCGAGCTTCTCTCGATTTCTTAAAACAACTTCTTTCCATCAAGTATGCTGATGTTCAACTCTTTGGCCATGCTTCCCTGTTTGTATGGGTTGATTTTTTGCGTGATGCCGTCCTGCCGGAACAGTGAACCCGTGCCTTTAAACCAAAAGGAAACGCCGGCGGCGACGCATTGCTCGCGCAGGCTGAGCACCCAGTCGTAATCACAGACCCGCGCTTCCCGCCCGGTTTCGCCGCTGACAGTGACGTGGTCGACACCGGATAGATACGGCGTTAGGTGGATAGCCTGCAAAAGTGGGGAGCAGGCTACAAATCGCCGCTTCATGGGATAGGACAGAAACAGCGGTAACCGGTAATCGGCAAGCGCCTGATTTTCCACGGTGCAGCCGATGTTGACGTTGTCGTAGCCATCGCCCCAATCAGTCGGGAGCGACGCTTCAAAACGGTCGATGCGTTTGGTTAGAATGAGAAAATCAATATCATGGCGCTCTTTGATCATTGCCCAAGCATCTACGCGCCACGCGTCGGCTTCGGGCAGGAAGAAGTCGGTGGCAAAGCAGGTGGGGAGGATTTTACCGCCCTTGATATTGTACTCACCTTTGGTGTTTCTTCGTACGGGCCAATCAAACTTATCAGTTTTCATGATCTGATTTTGCCCATACCGCTTTGCGTGCGGACCGTAATAATAGCAGTTGGCGCAGCCGTCGCTGGCGGCGTAGCATCCCGTCCATGGCTCCCAGTTCATATTGCCACCATCCATATTTCTGTTATGCCGCGCATCTACCGATGGGTGGCGCGTTTGTGTTTATTCAGTATACACGAAGAACGAGACTAACTCAATCATAAGCGCGATGACTCACTCAACAGGGGCTTGATATAGAATTATTTTGACGTATTAGTGCTTGATAATATTTCCTGCTTTATGGTATACTGTTGAAATGTGTCGAGACGAGGAAATAGAGGGAAATCACATGGCTATTCATTGTTAAACTTTCCACTCAAATGGGCGCACACCGGTCCAACATATAGGATGTGCGCGATAAGACCGGGATTGTGTGCAATAGCATCGTGCGTGATAAAAAGAAAAATAAAGCCCACCTTTAAGCGAAGGAAAGGAGGCCGCACATTCATGCTCATGTCCCCGTTTCACGCGCTTTACACGGCACACGAGCTATCGCGATACCACCTACGGCGCGGTGAGATTGCCCGGTCGAACGAGCCGGAACTGAGGCAAATCGAGTTCGCCAACGAAATCGAACCCGCCAAAACCGGCAAGGGTTAGGCTCTGATGAAAGCGCTGAAGCTTGGCTTCGACCAACTAAAAAGTGCGGAGCTAACCGCAAGGCTCTCATCTTTACAGAAAACCGCGCCACGCTAGGCTTTCTATGGAAGTTGCTCGGCGATAAATATAAGGTCTGGTCTTCGACGGCTGCAAGAGCACTGACTATTCCGTTATAGAGCGCTTCGAGAGTGAAGCCAAAATTCTCATCGCATGGAAGTAGCCGCCGAGGGCTCTGCTCCTTCGTGGTCAATTTCGACCTACCATACAACGTCCTGCAAATGGTACAACGAATCATGCGCAGCCACCGGCCGGGCCAGCAGAATGATGTGGTTGTGCTAAATTTCCTAAATAAGTCGTTTTTCATGGACTCCATGCGGGTTGATGTTGAGGCAGAAGAAGTCATAAAGCAGATTGCGGATGCGACGAGACTGACGGCGGAGATTACACGGCAGTTAGCGATTGAGTTTGGGGGGGTATAAAATGGCAGATTACAAGAATTTACCGAAGATGTCACAGGAGCAATTAAATGCAATTTGTGACGTATTAGCGCACACGAATGAAGGCTTAACTAAAACCGAGCTAACTATGAAATTGGGTCAATGCGCTATTCCGAAGGTTGATGATGGAGACCATATCAACGGTATTACATATCAAATTGGCTTAAACAAGAGAGAATGGCTATACAGATGTTTGGTTAGCGAAGTTAACAAAAGCCAAAGTATGGAGAAAATATATGCTTTCGTCGAAAGTGCGCTTAATCCTGTGAATTATACAACCGAGGGAAAACGTACTCAATATACGCACTTGCTTGAAGAGACAAACAAGATTTTGTTGCTGATAGGCTTACAAGTTCAAGGCAATGGCAAGATACAGCGAGCCAGTAAAGCTGAAACTCTTGACGAAGTAGATCGTCGTGTAAATTCAATACAAAGCAAGTTGTA
>JAISHZ010000199.1 GCA_031262285.1 Lachnospiraceae bacterium
CTTGCGCATTCATCGCCTCTGCGACCTTTAAGAATCCTGCGATGTTTGCTCCGGCAACGTAATTTCCTTCCAAACCGTACTGTTTGGCAGCATTGTCTAAGTTATGGAAAATATTGATCATGATATTTTGTAATTTCTGATCTACTTCCTCAAATGTCCAACTAAGTCTTTCGCTGTTTTGGCTCATCTCCAAAGCGGATGTCGCAACACCACCTGCATTCGCAGCTTTGCCCGGGCAGAAATAAACGTTATTTGCTTGCAAATATTCGGTTGCTTCCAATGTCGTAGGCATATTCGCGCCTTCTGCCACTGCAAAACATCCGTTTGCAACCAATGCTTTTGCATCCTCGATATCCAACTCATTCTGAGTAGCACAAGGTAGAGCAATATCGCATTTTACAGACCATACACCTTTACCGGCATGATATTGTGCACTCGGACGTGCTGCTGCGTAAGCGGTCAGTCTTTCTCTTTTCACTTCTTTGATGTCTTTGAGTAAGGCTACATCGATTCCTTCGGGATCATAAATCCATCCGGTGGAATCAGAAACGGTCACCACTTTGGCACCAAGCTGCTGCGCTTTTTGTGTCGCATAAATAGCCACATTGCCGGATCCGGATACAGTCACCACTTTTCCTGCCATATCCTTGCCGTTACATTTCAGCATTTCTTCAACGATGTAAAGAAGACCGTAACCGGTTGCTTCTGTTCTGGCCAAAGATCCGCCGAAGGTCAACCCTTTACCGGTTAAAACACCTTCATAGAGCTTCGTGATACGCTTGTATTGACCGTACATATAACCGATCTCACGTCCGCCTGTGCCGATATCACCGGCAGGAACATCTGTATCTGCACCGATATGTCTGTATAGCTCTGTCATAAAGCTCTGGCAAAATGCCATTACTTCTCTGTCTGACTTGCCTTTCGGATCGAAATCACTACCGCCTTTGCCACCGCCGATCGGTAGTCCGGTAAGGGAGTTCTTGAAAATCTGCTCAAATCCCAAGAATTTAATGATTCCTAAGTTTACAGAAGGATGCAAGCGTAAACCACCTTTGTAAGGTCCGATTGCGGAATTGAATTGTACGCGGAATGCGTTATTCACTTGTACTTGTCCCTTGTCGTCTACCCACGGTACACGGAAAAGAATCTGTCGCTCAGGGGTTACCAATCTCTCCAAAAGAGCGTCTTTCCGATACTTTTCTTCGTTCGCTTCAATGACAACACGCAATGAATCCAATACTTCCTTCACTGCCTGATGAAATTCCGGTTGTGCCGGGTTCTTCGCTACTACTAGGTCAAAAACCTCATCTACATATGACATTACTATGTCCTCCTTCTTTTTTGGACAGTAACACAAAACGGCACAAGCGAACACACTTATGCCATCAGCGCCTTTGCCCTGTCCCCCATTATAATATCCGCTTTTGAAATGTACAACAAAATTCGATTTCTTCCGCAATACAAATTTTGCATAAAATCTTGTACAATGTGCACAAAATTACATACGTGTATACAATCCATCCCCTCATTCATTGGAGGTGTCATAGATACTTTTTCAAAGTGTCTATACTTTTTTGTTCACAATCCAATAATTGGTGCGCGAGAGACGTCGATTTTAGTCCTGCGTCCTCATTTCTATTGAGGACTTTGCTCATCTCGACGATACCCGTGTTACTTCCTTTGATCATAAGTTCCGCAATATGACTGGTACTGGTATTTAACATCGTGTTGTACCGTATCCCGCTTTTTAGCATCATGTCTTCCACACGGCTACCTTGGTACGGCGGTGCCTTGGAACTCAATAAGTTTTCCAGCGCTTCGTTGTGAATTTTCGAATATTCCAAAGACTGTTGGTTGATATGATCGGTCAATTCTTCATTGTGTACCTTATCTGATATTGCATCAATTGCTTTCATTGCCATTTGTGTATTCCGTTGAATCTCTCTGTATATTTTAATTTCCTGTGATTTCATGGCGGTCTCCTATTCGCACCTTTCCATCAAAGCGTTTGTTTACGGTTGGTCCCATTGAAAATGGCTTATCGGTGGATTTTCCTCCGATAAGCCATAGTTTTGTCTGTTATTTACAAATTATACGCTGTGTTCTCTATGAAATACAAATGTTCCGTCCTTTTAGCGGACAAAACTTTCCTTCACATATCCGATGATCCCATTGTAACTGATCTTACACCATCCGTCTTCCCGTGAGATCAAGTCCATCGTATCTCCATTGGTCACGATCCCTAGTTTGTCGCCGGTCTCGGAGGCAGCACTGCGAATATTCACATTGGATGTCGCCGTCACGGTACCGATCACTGCGCCGCCTTCTACCAAGGGTTGCAACTCCAAATATTCTGATTTGATATATCCTTCTGTGTTGTCGTACAATACGCGGCTCCATCCATTGGCGCGTTGCTCTAAGACTTGAAGCTTTTCACCACTCGTCACGCGTCCGACTTGATCGGCTTGCTCGCTATCCGAACTCCTTATCCTTACAGTCGTTAACGCTGTCGCGGATCTTGGGAAAGTCATGCCGTTTGATTGTGTATCTGCGGCAGGTTCGCTCGACGTTCCTCCATCTTGTGGCTCGGTCGTATCGGTCTCTTGATCTGCACTCGCCCTCAAAGCCAATTTCTCGCCAACTGCCTTTTCCACCTCCGGTCCGACTTGATCCACATAGGCTTCCAAAGTCGGATCATTGATGAGCGCAACCATATATTTGTAATTGACCTCATCATATAACGCTATCACATCTGCTTGCTCACTGATAGCGGAAAAATAGGCTTTCTCTTCATCCGTTAATTTTGCATTGTTAATGATCAAAGAACCGTCGGTTTGTGTGCAAATGTAAAGCCATTCTGTACCGGGCGGGTAAGTCGTCTGTCCCTCAAAGGACACTTCGAAGTAAATAAATGCCAAGTACGTATCCGGGTAGGGTCCCGGTTTCGTATATATTTCAATCCACGGAAAACTTTCGATATATTTTGATAACTCTTCTATCTTGAGTTCATCGGTCTCATCTTCCACGGTACGAAGTCTGCGAATCGTTTCCAAATCTCCTTGTGCTTTCGCGGTAAAAAACTCCGTTACTAAGGCTACTATCTCCGGACTTGTATTATGGAGCAAGGATTCCTCCGTGACAGGTCGAATCGACTGCGCTGTCATAAGGGTCTGCTCTTGGGACAGAATCTCCATCGTTGCGGATTCTGTACTGAGGGTTTCGTAGTCTTCTTGGGACTGTGAAAGAAGTTCTTTGTTCTTTTCGTTCAAAGCGACGAATACTGTAATCGCTACTGCCACTACAACAAGAATCGGAAACGCGATTTTGCTATTTTTAACAAAAAAAGCACTTAATTTGCGCACCTTATCTTTCCACATAGTAACCCTTTCTGTGTGTATCGCACGTAATGAAATCGCAAGGCGATGTAATACTGCATCCGACAGGACTCGAACCTGCATTAAAGGCGTCGGAGGCCTTCGTTCTATCCATTAGACTACGGATGCAAATATTACAAATTTGTTACATCGCCCTAGACATAATAGCACAAATACGAAACTGTGTCTAGAGACAAAAAATACATTTGCATAAATTGTTGGTTGCGGGGTATTTATGCGTTCGCTGATGTACGTTTAAGGGCATTGTTTCCCGGACGAACCGCGCAGAGCCGAGGGGAGTTTAAGGAGCTCAAATTTTATGGTTTTGTGCAATGGCGGTTCATAAGATGTATCTTACTATTTCTTCAGCGTAATTTAAGCTTTTCTTTGTATACTTTATTTAGATACTTTTAGGGAGGTATGGCAATTTGGACTATGAAGGTTTTGATGAAGTTTGGTGTCTGACGGAGATCAAGGTGGGTGGTGGTAGATGATGAGTGCGATAGTTGAGTCTGTGAAAGGGAATGGTGGTTCGTTCCCGGCTGGTATAGCGGTTATCATTCCTGCGTTCGATCCGGACGAGCGATTGGTAGAGATGATTAGGCGGTTGTGTTCGATGGGCGCGAAAGATATTATCGTTATGAATGATGGAAGTTGTGAAAATTGTATGCGGCGTTTTTCTTTGGTGGAAAAGCAATTTGGTGTGGTGGTGTTGAGCCATCCTTTGAATCGTGGTAAAGGAGCGGCGCTGAAAACCGGAATGCGGTATCTGCTTACGAATATTCCGGAGGTTATTGGCTGTGTCACGGCGGATGCGGATGGTCAGCATACACCGGATGATATTGCACGAGTGGCTCTGAGATTGAAAGAAAACAGGGAATGTCTCATCCTAGGCTCGCGTGAATTTTCCGGCAAGAAGGTTCCTTGGAAGAGCTGCGCGGGTAATAAGATTACGTCTGTTGTGTTCCGTTTGCAGACCG
>JAISHZ010000201.1 GCA_031262285.1 Lachnospiraceae bacterium
TGATTGTTGTCTGCATTGGGATGACAAAGCAAACAGAGCTTTTTTTCAAGCGGTCTGTGAAAGTAAAAGGTTCGGTAGTGTTTGTACCAATCATTATTGCGAAATCGTAGAGACCAATCCGGCGGTACAATTTTGCGCGGTCACATTTTTACTGCCCAATCAAACCCTGTTTGTGGCATTCCGAGGTACCGATGAAAGTCTGGTCGGATGGAAAGAAGCACTGGATTTGGCTGGATTCGATTCGACACCGGGACAACGCTACGCTGTCGCATATCTGGAAGAAATCATAGATAAGTACAAACGACCGTGTACTGTTGGAGGGCATTCCAAAGGCGGCAACTTTGCACTCTATGCCGGGTTGAACGCAAAACGCTCCTGCCAAGAACAGATTCGCCGTATTTATTGTCTGGACGGACCGGATTTGCGAAAAACAATGGAAAGTACGGTGGCAGACAAAGGAATTGCTTCAAAAGTGATTAAGATCGTCCCACAGAATGCAGTCATTGGAAGATTGTTTGATCAAAAAGGAAAGTTTCTTGTGGTTCATGCAAAAGGAAATGGACTCGCGCGCCATGGGCTTTTGTCGTGGCAAGTGAGAGACACGGATTTGGTCATAAGCCAAAAGAATCATCACTTGGTCAAAACGCAAGTTTGTAATCGATGGTTGCAACGTCAAAATGATAAACAATATCAACTTTTCACAGAATATATTTACAGGATGGTACGCGCAACACAAGTAGAAACGGTACGCGATCTTTTTCACGAGTGGCGTAAAAATGTTCGTAAAATGCGTCGTTTCTTCAAAAGAGCAGACAACACACAAAAAGAAGTCTTTCAAAACGCAAAAAAGACTTTGGTGGCTTGCTTGAAAGAGCAATACTTTCCTCGTCGATCTATGGATGAAAGAGATTGGATATCATCAACGAAATAGGAAGAGAGGTCACATCCTCTTCCATGCGTTCCGGATGCCATTGAAACCCCAAAATGGGGTAAGAGTGATGAGAAATAGCCTCTACACAGTCGTCAACCGGGCATACAGACTCTATTACAAGTCCTTTGCCAAGTCTGCCGATTCCTTGATGATGCGCACTGTTTACCGTCATTGACGAACCCAACTGTTTCGCAAACCGACCACCTTCCACATGAACCACTTGATGATGCTGATCTTTTTCCTGTGCGGCATCATATTGATGTATGGAAGCGGAAGGAAGATCTTGTAAGATCGTACCACCGAATACGACATTGATCAATTGCATCCCTTTACAGATACCGACGACGGGAATTTGGTGCTTGATACAACATTCTAGTGCTTTTATCTGGATCAAATCTAGCTCTGTATCAATGTTTTTGGAACCACAGTCACGTTCTCCAAAAAAGGCAGGGGTGATATCACCGCCGCCGGGTAGTATGACACCGTCACAGGAAAGCATTAATCCAATGGAGAGAGTGGTGACGGGAATCATTTGAAGTGCTCTACTATATCTTTCATAGTTGGCAGCGACGTGTCTGCGTCCGATAATCGCAACTTTCATAGAATCGGTTCCCCCTAGCGAATGATTTCTTATTAGTATATGCCGACAGATAAGGAAAATGAACCCTAAAAAATCGTCAAAATTCACCTACCTAAGGAACAAAATGCGGTGTAGAATATTTACAATTTGTGCCGACTTATGGAGATACGCCAAATTAGGAAGGAAGGTATCATTGCTGTGAATGCCATAGCGGAAAAGCTTTCTGAAGCATTGGAAGTCAAAACTGTCTTTACGATTCCCATCGGAGATGGGATTCCTATTTCCGAATCAGTCGTCGTCATGTGGGGTGCGATGGCAGTGATCGTGCTCATCAGTATATTGTTGACACGTCGTCTGGCGATTCATCCGACGAGCAAGCGACAGATGGTCGCAGAAACCATCGTGACGAAGTTGGAAAGCTTTGTAGTGGGAATGACAGGAGAACGTGCGCGTTCCTATGCGCCATACCTTATCACGGTGTTGCTATTTTTGGGTGTCTCCAATCTGGTGGGACTTTTTGGTTTTAAACCACCGACCAAAGATCTGAGTGTGACAGCGGCGTTGGCGCTGATGAGTATTCTGTTAATCGAATATGCCGGTATTCGAGAAAAGGGAGTGAAAAAGTGGCTCAAAGCGTTCACGCAACCCACACCCATTATTACCCCGATTAACATTTTGGAATTGGTCATCAGACCATTGTCTCTGTGTATGCGACTTTTTGGGAATGTATTAGGTGCATTTATTATTATGGAAATGATCAAAATGTTGATTCCGGCGGTAGCACCGGTACCGCTTAGCCTTTATTTTGATATTTTCGACGGGTTGATTCAGGCATATATTTTTGTATTTTTGACTTCTCTTTTTATCCAAGAAGCAGTAGAGTAAGATACGTCCGCGAGGTGCGGCAGAAACGGAGGAAAGTATGGGATTAGTAGCAATCGGAGCGGGAATCGCGGCATTGGCAAGTATCGGAGCGGGGATTGGGATCGGGATTGCCACGGGCAAGGCAGCAGAGTCCGTTGCCAGACAACCGGAAGCAGATTCCAAGATTATGAAGATGCTGGTTTTGGGTGGTGCATTGGCAGAGGCGACTGCGATTTATGGCCTTTTGATCGGAATTATGATTATTCTGTTTATCAAGTAAAGTACGGATTTGGAAAGCAGACACGGAGGCATAAGCAATGTTGAATCTTGATTTTTGGAATGTGCTGTGGACGATCGTCAATTTATTGATTTTGAGTACCCTTGTACGACTATTTTTGTTTCGCCCGATACACAAAGTGTTGGAGGCGAGGAAAAAGGAAATTGATGACGGATACGCCCAAGCGCGGGAAGCAAAAGATGCCGCTGAGGGGATGAAGCAACAATATGAAATTTCTATGGCGCAGATCAAAGATGAAAAACATAAGATTCTGGTCGAAGCGAATGATCGAGCGGGAAAAGAATATGATCGGATCGTAGAAGAAGCGCAGCTTTTGGCGAGCAAAAAGATGCAGCAGGCGCAGC
>JAISHZ010000262.1 GCA_031262285.1 Lachnospiraceae bacterium
GCCTGTATTTCTTGAGGCGTATACCCACGCTGATAATGCCTTTCCGTAAAACGGCGATAACGCCCATCCGCTTCTTCTATAAAAAGAGTTAGATCATATTCGTTGATTCCGGTTTCCGGGTCGTATTCATTTTCCCAAATAAAGCTGCAAGTATCCCGATTTTCTGCGATGGTCACATCACCGAGAATCGTTTCATATTTAAAAGGCGTATTGAAATCGAAAAGAAAAAGCCCGCCCGGGTAAAGGAAGTTATTTACACGACTAAAAACCGTCAATAAATCCTCCCGGGTCAACAGATAATTAAAAGAGTCGCAAACACTAATCACAGCGCCTACGGTGGAATACAGATCCAATTCTCGCATATCTTGGAGCAAAAACAAAGGCGCGCTACCGCTGATGTGAGAAGCTGTCGCATCCATCCCTTCCTCTGCCAATGTAGATTCATACACAGACATTGCCTTCTGCATCGCAAGCTGCAACATCTGCGGAGACTGATCCACTCCGATCATATCATACCCTTTTTGCGCCAACAACATCGAAAGCGTCCCGGTACCACACCCCAGATCCACGACCAAACGACGTTCGGATTCTAATTCCTGCGTATCCGCAACCTTGGGTGCAAACTGCTTCAAAAGCTGATCAATCCGATCGCACCATTGCTCATAAGGGACATCATCCATGAATTCGTCGTAAACTTCTGCAAAAGCATCATAAATAGGAAAATCATCCATACGCTCTTCTTCCAAATCTATTCCCATCTGCGTGCCAACGGCACGCGTATCAATCAAATCGTTTGAAAGTTCCCTTACTTTCAAACTTGTGCTCTCTTTCTTAATTCATCGTCATACGCTCAAGAAACGCGCACAATTGATCCATTTCTTGCGCCGTACCAATGGTAATCCGCAAAAATTGACTGATTCGTGGTTTGTCCCAATGACGGACATAGATTCCTGCCTCTTTCAGTGCCAAGAACATTTCCTTCGCATCATGATTCGGGTGTGTCACAAACAAGAAATTACACTGAGAATCCAACACATGAAATCCCATTTTTTCTAACCGTACCCGCGTTTCCTCGCGAACTTTGATCACAAGATCACATACATGACGAAAATACGCTTCATCTTCGATGGCCTTTATTCCCAAAATCTGTGAGGGCATATTGACCGTATAAGAATTAATCGAATTTTTCACAGCCTCCATATACGCGATCAACGCAACAGACCCGAACGCAAAGCCAATCCGCAACCCTGCTAAAGATCTGGATTTTGAAAAAGTACCTACCACCAACAAATTGTCATATTTCGGAAGAAGAGACAAAGAAGACTGCGCTCCGAAATCAATATAAGCCTCGTCTACTATGACGATCACATCCGGATTGGCTTGCACGATCTCCTCGACTTGATCAACACGCAGCGCGATCCCGGTCGGTGCATTTGGATTCGGAAAAATGATCCCGCCATTCACCCGATGATAATCCGATGGGTCAATCGTATATTGTTCCGTAAGCGGTACTGTTTCAAAAGGAATTTGATAAAGGCTTGCCCACACTTCATAAAATGCATAAGTGATATCCGGAAACAAAAGTGGCTTCTTGGAATTGAAAAAAGTGAGAAACGCCGTCGAAAGCACATCGTCCGAACCAACGCCCACAAACACTTGCTCTTTTTGTAAATGATAATACGTTGCTAACCCTTGTTTCAGATCCCCAATAGAAGCATCCGGATATAATTTTAGCTTATCACCATCCAATGTAGCAGCAGCGACCGCCACACCCGGCGCAGGCGGATAAGGACTCTCATTCGTATTAAGCTTGAGTACCCCCGATGATTTTGGCTGTTCTCCTGCGACATAAGGCACCACATTACGAATATTACTCTCCCAAGCGAATCGATTCATCAATCAGCCCCTCCTTTCGCCATATCCTCTGTATATTTGAAACAGTATAGCAGAAAAAACAAAACGCAACAACCGATTCTAACATCCAAAACTGTCCCCTACTCTGCGCGGTTCGTCCGGGAAACAATGCCTTTGAATGTAGATCGGCGAACGTGTGAATAAATCGAATTCAAGATTGACAAGAGAAGACGAGAACCGTATAGTAAGGGAAATCAAATCTACACAAAAATAGGGATGGGAGCTTTTATGAAACCAAATACCAAGCAAGACATAATGGATAGAGTCATAGAAGAAGATGTACAATTTATCAGACTGCAATTCACAGACCTATTCGGCAATCTCAAAAATATCGCCATTACTTCCAGCCAATTAGAAAGAGCACTCAACAACCAATGCATGTTTGACGGATCATCGATCGAAGGATTCGTACGCATTGAAGAATCAGATATGTACTTGTACCCGGATCTTTCCACCTTTGAAATCTTCCCATGGCGACCACAGCATGGCAAAGTCGCACGAATGATCTGCGATATTTACCGCCCCAACGGCAAACCATTCGAAGGAGATCCAAGAGGTGTTTTAAAAGATGCCATACGAACAGCCGCCCAAATGGGGTATTCCTTAGACGTAGGACCCGAATGCGAATTCTTCTTATTTCAAACAGATGAAAACGCGTTACCAACGACCATCACACATGAGCAAGCGGGTTATTTTGATGTAGGACCACTGGATTTTGGAGAAAACGCACGTCGAGACATGGTTATGACACTCGAAGATATGGGTTTTGTCATCGAAGCCTCTCATCACGAAATGGCTCCCGCCCAACATGAGATCGATTTTCATTATGAAGAAGCGCTCAAAGCAGCGGACAATATCATGACCCTCAAACTGGCAGTCAAAACTATTGCCAAAAAGTATGGATTTCACGCAACTTTCATGCCCAAACCCAAATTTGGGGTAAATGGATCAGGGATGCACATCAATATGTCTTTACACAAAGACGGAAAGAATATTTTCTTCGATCCGGGCGACCCGTACGGACTCAGCCTAGAGGCATATTGGTTTATCGGAGGATTAATGAAACACATTCGTGGGATGACAGCGATCACCAATCCGCTGGTCAATTCTTACAAAAGACTCGTCCCCGGATTTGAAGCGCCTGTCTACATCGCATGGAGCACGACCAATCGAAGCCCCTTGATACGGATACCGGCAGTCAAAGGAGACGGAACGAGAATCGAACTGCGTAACCCCGACCCTTGTGCGAATCCATATCTGACGCTTGCGCTATGCCTTCGAGCGGGATTAGACGGAATCGCCAATCAAATCAACCCACAACGACAAGTAGAAAACAATATATTCCGGATGACACAAGCGCAGCGCGACGAGATGAAGATCGAAAGTCTCCCTGCAACGCTTGAGGACGCGCTTCATGAAATGGAAAAAGATGAAATGATACGCGAAGTATTGGGCGACCATATCTTCGACTGGTATTTAGCTGCCAAAAAAGAAGAATCTTTACGATATCGTGCACAAGTGACCGAATGGGAGATAGGGGAATATCTGAACCGCTACTAATCCACTTCGCATATATTTAGGGAAGGATCCCGGTTTGTTACGATTACCGCCTATGGTGTTCATAGCCACAAATCGTACTACGAAGGGTGACCGACACAAGGCTATGGGAAGGAGGCGGGCAAGACGAACATGATTGTTGCGTTTCCCAAGCTGGAAACGGCCAAAAACATTAAGAATATCTTGGTACGCAATGGTTTTCGCGTAGTAGGCGTCTGTACGACTGCAGCAGGAGCAATCGCTTTTGCAGATGGGCTTGTGGATGGGTTGTTGATTTGCAGTTATCAGTTGGCAGATATGCAGTGTTTGGAATTGCGAGAATATCTTCCTTCGGAATTTGAACTTCTCGTCATTGCATCCGCTCGGGTCATCGAAGAAAATCTGGGAAATGAAATCGTCAGTTTAACGCTTCCACTCAAAATCAATGAACTGTTAAGTACCGTCGGTATGATGGAAGAAACGCTTCGACACCGTAGAAAGCGCCGTCACGAGACCAAAAAAGTCAGAAGCCCGCAAGATGATAAGACAATCACCGAAGCAAAAGAATTGTTGATGAGACGTAATCACATGACAGAGGAAGAAGCTTATCGATATATGCAAAAGACCAGTATGGACAGCTCCAGAAACTTTGTCGAAACAGCACAGATGATTTTGGCTCTGTTGAATTAGACAACCCACTTTACTAAATTAATAGATAAAAGCACTTGATCACATTTGAAAGGAGAGCCTATGGAGTTTACCAAAATGCACGGCTGTGGCAATGATTATATTTATATCAATGGATTCACACAACAAGTGCCGATACAAGAAAAGCAACAATTAGCAAGGACGCTCAGTGATAGGCATTTTGGCGTCGGATCTGACGGTTTGATCTTTATCAATCCCAGTAAAATAGCGGATTTTGAAATGGAGATGTACAATGCGGACGGTAGTCGCGCTGAAATGTGCGGCAACGGCATTCGGTGTGTCGGGAAGTATGTTTATGATCATCAGATGACGAATCAGACGGCGCTGACCGTAGAAAGTATGGGAAAGATTAAGAATCTGAATCTGACAGTGATCGATGGGAAAGTCGAGAAGGTATGTGTCGATATGGGCAGTCCGATCTTGGAACCGAGGCTGATACCGGCACTACCTACGCAGGAGACCGAACACACTTCCATCATAAATTCCCCCATTATAATAGAAGGAACAGAGTGGAGGATGACTTGTGTATCGATGGGAAATCCCCACGCAGTCGTGTTTGTAGAGAATGTGGACGATCTGGTACTTGACAGAGGATTGGGTTCTTCGTTCGAACACAACGAAAGATTTCCCAATAGAACCAATACAGAATTTGTCAAACTCTTGGGACGGGATAAGGTGCAAATGAGAGTCTGGGAAAGAGGAACCGGAGAAACGTTATCTTGCGGAACCGGCTGTTGCGCCGTCGCCGTGGCAGGAGTACTAAATGGTTTGACGGATTCAAGGATTACTGTTAAAGTATTGGGTGGCGAATTGGAGATTTTTTGGGATCAAAAGAGTAATCGAGTCTTTATGACAGGACCCGCCACTGAAGTCTTTGAAGGAAGGATATAGAGAAGCGATGTTCAAGATCAATGAGAATTATTGTAAATTACCCGGCAATTATTTGTTTTTCACGATTCGACGCAAAGTGGAAGCCTATCGCGCACTTCATCCGGATCAAAAGGTGATCAGCTTAGGGATCGGCGACGCGACACAGCCATTGGCTCCGGCAGTCATACAAGCACTTCACGACGCGGTGGCGGAAATGGGAGAAGCAGCTACCTTTAAAGGATATGCACCGGATTTGGGGTATGCCTTTTTACGGGAAAGGATTGCAAAAGAAGATTTCGCAAGCTTTGGTTATCAGATTGACGCCGACGAGATCTTTGTATCAGATGGTGCGAAGTGTGACAGTTCCAATATTCAAGAGATTTTTGATCGTTCCAATCGCATTGCCGTAGCGGACCCGGTGTATCCTGTTTATGTGGATAGCAATGTCATGGCCGGGCGTACCGGCACATATGATACCGTACAGGGGACATGGAGCGATGTCATCTATATGCCCTGTACCGCAGAGAATCATTTCACACCGCAGATTCCTGCGAAAGAGACGATACCGGATATGATATACCTATGCTCCCCGAATAACCCGACAGGAACGGCAATGGACAAAGAGAGTCTGCAGCGGTGGGTAGATTACGCCAATGAAATAGGAGCGGTGATCTTATTTGATGCCGCATACGAAGCATATATTACACAAGACAATGTTCCTCACAGTATCTATGAATGTAGCGGAGCGCGTACCTGTGCGATCGAAATGCGCTCGTTTTCAAAGAGAGCAGGATTTACCGGGTTACGTCTTGGCTATACCGTAGTACCCAAAGAGTTAAAATCACAAGATGTGAGTCTGCATTCCCTCTGGGCAAGAAGATATGTCACGAAATATAATGGAGCGCCATATATCGTGCAGCGCGCGGGAGAAGCAGTCTACTCACCGGAAGGAAAAGCACAAACGATGCAACAAGTAGCCGCTTATCTGCACAACGCAGCTACTATCCGAGAAGGTCTTTCCGCAGCAGGGTATGAGGTTTACGGCGGGACCAACGCACCATATATCTGGATGCGGATCCCACACGGAATGGATGGTTGGCAGTTCTTTGATCATCTTTTAGATACCGCTCATGTGGTCGTCACACCGGGTACCGGATTTGGACCTAGCGGAGATCCCTACGTCCGTTTGACTGCTTTTGGAAGTTACGAAGACACCAAGGAAGCGATAGACAGAATCAAGCGTGTCTAACTGCGGCGCGATAGGAGAAACCTTATGCAAGATGTGATTCTGAGATTAGAAGGAATCTGTAAATCTTTTGGGGATGTGCAAGTACTGAAAGGAATTGATCTTGATATTCATCGCGGCGAATTCATTACGATGCTTGGCTCATCTGGTTGTGGGAAGACGACTACCCTACGGATCATCGCCGGACTGGAAGAACCAACCGCAGGGAAACTCATCTTGGATCAAGAAGAGATCACTGATTTTGAACCAAACAAAAGGGATGTAAACACGGTTTTTCAAAATTATGCTTTGTTTCCGCATATGAATGTATACGAAAATATCGGCTACGCGCTTCGACTCAAAAAAGTACCCAAAAAAGAAATCGAAGATAGAATACAGGAGATGTTGGTGCTTGTGCGCTTGAGCGGTTACGGAGAACGCAGACCGGAACAGCTTTCCGGTGGACAAAGACAGCGTGTGGCGATTGCACGTGCATTGATCAATCGCCCCAAAGTGCTGTTGTTGGACGAGCCGTTAGGTGCGTTGGACTTGAAATTGCGCAGGCAGATGCAATTAGAGCTGAAACGATTGCAAAAGCTGCTTTCTCTTACTTTTGTATATATCACTCACGATCAAGAAGAAGCCATCACGATGTCTGACAGGATTGCTGTCATGCACAAAGGGTTATTTGAACAGATCGGAACGCCAAATGAGATCTATTATCAACCTAAGACCAGTTATGTCGCTGATTTTGTAGGAAGTGCAAACATCTGGCTATCCGATCACAAGACTTTTGCGATACGTACAGAAAACGTCTTGATGAATGGAGAAGAGGCGTGTGTGTATCCTTCGAAAGTCATGGAAAAATCATTTGCAGGAGGACAACTGCGCATCGTCTTTCGAATGCACGATGGGCAGTTAGTGACTGCCAGTCGTTCCGGGATCGATGCTCCGATCCGGGAAGGAGATGACATTATGATTGGGTGGGAGCCAAAGGACGTTGTACAGGTAGAGGATCGGGGTGACAATGTTTGAAAGTAAAGAGAACTTTCAAACTCCTTGATTTGGAGAGCGCGCCGTTGGCGCGCAGACGGGAGCAATGTTTGAAACGAAAAAGGAGCAATTGGGTATTGTTGGCGCCCCTGTACGTGTTCACGTTGGTATTTGTGGCGTTTCCCATTTTGTATATGTTTGCTCTCAGTTTTCTGCAAAGAGCCAAGGTCTGGGGGGTTGACCTTTCCTTCACTACGGCAAATTATATGAGAGTATGGGAGCCTTTGTATCGGGAGACCTTTCAAGAATCTCTCTTACTGGCGTTTTCCACCACGATTCTGTGTATCCTTTTTGGATATCCGATGGGATATTTCATGTCTCGATTGGGAGCACGGTGGAAAAAGCGCTTGATGCTGTTGATTACGATTCCTTTTTGGGTGAGTGCGCTGCTTCGTCTTTATGGATGGATCATCGTATTTCAAAGCAATGGTGTGTTGGACAAGTTGCTCATGGGAGTCGGATTGACCGATAAGCCCTTGAAGCTGCTATATTCCTACCCGGCAGTCCTGGTGGGCATGACATATGCGCTCCTACCGTTTATGGTATTAGCTGTATACTCCAGTGCTGAGAAAATGGACTGGCATTTGGTCGAAGCTTCCAGAGACTTAGGCGCATCAAAATTTATGGCGTTCCGTACGGTGATTTTGCCGATGACACTCCCCGGGTTGTTGTCCGGTATTATATTGACGTTTATCCCTTCTATGGGATTGTTCTTTATTGCAGAGATTTTAGGGGGCAACAAGATCGTTTTGGTCGGAACGGTGATTCAAGAACAAATGACGAGAGGACGCAACCTTCCGTTTGCAGCCGCGATGTCAACAGTCTTACTGATCTTGACGACGCTTTTTATGGCAATCTACCGTAAAATAACCGGGACGGGAGAATTGGAAGGGATTGTCTAGACATATACACAAAACACGCGTTTCTCGTTTAAATGGAGTCACTATGAAAAAGAACACACAGAAGCAAAAGCCAAATGAGGTACTTCCTCATCCTAGAAAAAAACGTTTTCGGTTCTCCGCAGTTTATATCACGATATTTTTATTTGTGACCTATGTACCGATTATCGCCACAGTCGTTTATTCCTTCAATGCGTCAAAATTAACATCCATTTGGAGCGGATTGTCGATCAAATGGTACGTGGAGCTTTTTAGCGACGAAGATTTGTGGGAATCGTTGGTCAACAGTCTGCTGCTGGCGACCTGTTCTTCTCTGAGTGCTACCATCATCGGGACGATGGGAGCGTTGGGTATTCAAAGAACCAAAACACGTTTCGGCGGTACGGTTGCATATATCGCGCTCATACCGATCATGATGCCGGAGATTATACTTGGTATGGTGTTTCTATCGGTGTTTAGTTTGATGGGACTCCCTTTTGGCATGACGACTTTGGTGATCGCGCACACGACCTTTTGTGTACCTTATATCTACTCGATGGTCAAAGCCAGACTGGTGGGGATGGATCCTGCCATGCAGGAAGCCGCCAAAGATCTGGGTGCTTCCTCTGCGAGAGCGTTTTTTGATGTGACGTTACCGCTGATCGCACCGGCGATTCTATCAGGTGCGATTCTGGCGTTTGCAATGTCCTTTGATGATGTTGTGATCAGTATCTTTGTGACGGGGCCAACGGTCAACACGCTACCGATTAAGATCTATACCAGATTAAAAACAGGAGTAACGCCGGAAATCAACGCATTATGCGCGGTATTGCTACTCTTTACGATTTTTCTGATGATCATCTCCAATATCAGTAGGAATTTCAATAAAAATCTCGACAAAAATGGAAAAGTAAAACCGGACGTGCAAAAAGCGTGAAGGTTAACTGATCTGTTTTATAGGAAATAGGAAGTTATTGTTTGGCTACAGCAGCAAGAAAGGGAGGGTATTATGAAAAAGCAAGTAATCGCGATGATGTGTAGCGTGGTGTTCTGTCTGACAGCCATCACCGGTTGCGGATCTTCACAAGAAGCTACCGGGATGCAGGAAGGGCATCAAGTGAGCGGAGAGCTCAATCTCTTTGCGTTTGACGAGATGTTCCCGGATGAAGTACTCGACGGATTTGAAAAAGAAACCGGGGTGAAAATCAATTACTCTAGTTTTGATACCGACGAGGCGATGTTGGCGAAGTTGGCAGAAGCACAAGGCGGTGCTTATGATGTGGTATTCTGTGACGATTACATTATCGAACCGGCAATCAACGACGGTCTGGTTTTAAAGCTCGACACATCAAGAATCGTCAACTACGGCAACTTAGATCCCAGATTTATGTCTCAATTTTATGATCCGAACAATGAATATACCGTTCCGTATGGAGCGGGGATCCCATTGATCGTGTATGATCCCGCGTTAACGGATGTAGAGATTACCGGATACGCAGACTTGTGGGATCCGGCTTTGAAAGATAATGTCGCCATCACGGCCAACTATCGTGTCATCAGCGGGATCACCCTTTTGGCGATGGGGAAACACTTCAATGAAGAAGATCTGAGCGTCATCGACCAAGCAGGTGAGAAAATGTTGGAACTGGCGCCGAATATTCGCGTCATCGATGATTCCAATGCACATGAAAAACTCTTGAGCGGAGAAGTAGCAGCGGCTTTTCTGTATACTTCGCAAGTGTATCAAGCGATGAGTACCAAGGACAGTCTGAAGATGGTATATCCCGAAGAAGGTTTGGGATATGGGTTCATGGCGGGATTCATTCCCTCGAAAGCACCGAATATGGATGCCGCTTATGCATTTCTCGATTATATTAATCGAGCACAGAATGCCGCAAAGTGTTTTGACTTTTTTGGATATTACTGTACCAACAAGGCAGCAGAACCCTATATTTCGCCGGACATGAGACAATTTGTGGTACTACCGGAAGATGCGGCGACAGGGGAAATTATTTTCAATGTATCACAAGAAGCGGAAGATCGTTACCTTGAAATATGGGATGCTTTTAAGAAAGCTTGCGATTAGGGAGAGGAACTTTAAACCGGTAAGGAGAAAGCAGTAAGACGATCAAGGATGTGATGCCACATGACCAAAAACAATTTAGCGCAAAAAAGGCTCTTTCTATTCGACATCGACGGAACGCTCAGCGTGGGAGATACCCTTTTTGAAGGGAGCCGTCAGCTGTTGTCTTATATTGAGGACATTGGCGGTAAAAGCTATTTCATCACGAACAATTCCACGAAGAGTCCTGCTGATTATGTTGAAAAATTTCGAGCATCCTTTGGACTTGTGGCGACAAAGCAACAATTTATGACTTCGGGTCAGGTTACACTTGACTTTTTAAAAACCCATTTCCATGACCAAACGATCTTTTGCGTGGGAACAGCTTCGTATATTACGCAATTACGTTCGCAGGGCATCCGTGTGACGCAGGTACCCGAAGAGAGCGTAGCCTGTGTGTTGGTGGCATATGACGATGAACTGACCTATGAAAAATTGGTGTATGCTTGCCGGATCCTCTGTACCAAAGATGTTCCATACTACGCGACCAATCCGGATTTGTGTTGCCCATCCGCGTTTGGGTTT
>JAISHZ010000277.1 GCA_031262285.1 Lachnospiraceae bacterium
ATTGCGATGGTGGTAGGGCGTACACTCTTTATGAACAATGGCAGCGGCGTATCTTCGAGAGGAATGATTGGTCTTTCTTTATCGATGGTCGTTGTAAATGTGATGGTTTCTCTGTTTAACTTTCGGCGTCAAATAAAAGAGCATCAAGAAAAGATGGAGGAATGGAGAGAACACTACCAGAATTATATACAAAAGACCATTCGCAAAATCGAAAAAAGTCAAAAAGAAGATGCAGACATATTAAATGTAGAATATCCGGATATACAGACCCTATTCAATCAGACGATGATCGTTTCAGACAAGATCTTTTCTCGTGTACCAAACGATGAGGATTTTATGACCGTTCGACTGGGTTCGTCAGAAGATGTCGATACCTTGTTCCCTATCGAAGGGGAAAAAGGCGATGTGATCTTCTCGCCAACCAAGTATGAATGGACACCACAGGATGATGGAATTGAAGTGATTCTTTATCCTGAAAAGCCAAAATCAAAGAAGGAAAAAGCACAAAAAGTCAAATATGACAATGCGGAAAACTACTTGATAGATTTGCCCTATGATATTTCACACAAATACCGAAAAATGAAAGTAGCCAATCATGTGCCGCTATTACTTCCATTGCGTGATTGCGGAACCTTAGGGATCGTATCTTCGCAGGCTTATTTAACGAACCGAATCGTAAACAGCATTATTTACGAACTCTGCTTTTATCACTCCCCGCAAGATTTGCAATTCATTATGCTCTACCAAGATCAAGCGGAAAACGACAGTTTGTCTCCGGATAATACAACCTATCATAAGGTTAAGTTTTCCTCTCATTTCCGAGAACTATTTGACAATGTATCGCAATTTGTTTTTGACGAGAAGAATGCCAAACTCATGTTTGATCGATTGCTAAATTTGATTTATCTTCGAACAGAAAACGAGGAACAAGCGCAAGAAGGTCCGGCATCTCAAATTGTGGTTGTGATTTACGAAGAGTATGGGATCAAAGAGCATGCGATTGCTAATTTTTTGCCCAAAGCGCCCGTGACAGGAGAAATGTATCATAACGATCTGGGCATTACCTTTATTTTTTGTAAGCAATATCGGGAGCATCTTCCTTCCTACTGTGGAAATGTTATAGAAATCAAGAACAAAGACGAATTGTTCCTGACACCGAGATACGACGCAAAACAGCAAAAGAGGTTCATCAATCCGATCGTCCGGCTTTCCGAGGATCCCATAAAATCCAATGACACGGGAATCGAGACATTAAGAAAAGGAGATTTTTATAATCATTTCAAGGTACTGAGCGCGATCTACTATACGAGAATTGCACAAAGTTCAAAAGTGCCATCCTATGTAACCATATTTGAACTTTTTAATGTAAATAAAGAAAATTTCAAAGGATGGCTTGAAGAGAATTGGACGAAAGCCGACAGACAAAATATCGAAAAAACCCTTTCTGTTCCGGTTGGGAAAAGTGATAACAGTTTCGTTACGCTGGATCTCCATGAAAAATACGATGGCCCGCATATGTTAGTAGCCGGTACGACGGGTTCGGGCAAGTCGGAAACGATTATTTCCTATTTGGTAGGGCTTTGCCTTCTCTATACACCGGAAGAAATCAATCTGTTATTAATCGATATGAAGGGCGGCGGTTTTATTAAGAGAATTGGACAATTACCGCACGTAGTCGGAACAGTAACAGATGTCGATGGGGATGAAAATGGTACAGGCGCAGAGTACATGTTGAAACGCTTTTTGGAATCACTCAAAGCGGAAGTAAAACGTCGTAAGATGATGTTTAATCAACTGGGCGTAGATAGTATAGACGGCTACATCAAGAAACACAAAAAAATGAAAGCGATGAACGAGTCGGAGCGTTTACAAGAGTTAGAGAAACTAGAGCTTGTGACTATGCCCGAGCCCCTATCACACCTGATTTTTGTAGTAGACGAATTTACGGAATTGAAACGCGCGTCCGGTGAAGGCGGCGATATGGATTTTATCGCTGAAATCACGACGATCGCCCGTGTGGGCAGGAGCCTTGGATTCCATATCATCTTAATTTCGCAAAATATCGAAGGAGCGATTACAGATGATATTCGTGTCAACTCGAAAGCGCGTCTATGTCTGAAAGTGGCAACCAAGCAAGCATCGAAAGAAATGCTTGGCAATGATAAAGCCGCTGCGCCCGACATGCCGGGTTTTGGCCGCGCCTATTTGTTGGTAGGAACCGGCGCGCGCTTAGACTATTTTCAATCTGCCTATTCAGGCGCGGATAGCATGCAAACGCTGGACATGCCGTATGAGCTTGTCCAAGCAGATAAAGAAGGCTCCTATACATCATTCTACGACTCTGTTAAGGATGGCAAAAAACAAAACGAAAATATGGAAACGCAGCTGTCGTTCATGGTCAATGCCATTATAGAGTATGACCAATCACGAAAAAATGATAGTAAACCTCATGTGATTTTCAATCAACCATTACCGAAAAAGATCGTTTACGAGCAGAAGAAGGTATGGGTTCAATCTGATAAAAACGGTGAATGGCATGAAATCCGTTTAAACCAAGCCACAGGATGAGGAGACCCAATACGGTATGCGCAACATCCCAATCGGTGTTTATGATGACCCCCAAAATCAAAAACAGGCATTACTGCAGCTGGATTTGCTTCAATCAAACCTAGTGATATTTGGTACAGCAATGAGCGGGAA
>JAISHZ010000278.1 GCA_031262285.1 Lachnospiraceae bacterium
GCCATTTTGCAACTTGTGCTGATGTCAGGTCAACTTGATTGATGTTCAGCTTACGTCCGTCAACATAAAAGTTGTTTGATGGAGCAAATTCGCTGATTGCTGCTGAAGCAGAACGACTATACTCGTAGACCATTTTCTCGTATCTGCTCTTTGCCTGTTCTGCGTCGCCCATCGCATCTTCTTTTCGATAGAGGACGGCTTTCAGGATAATCCCTGATTCGGGGAAAGCATAGTTCGGCAGCAAGCCCTCGTCAGAAAGGAATTTGAATACATCCTTGCTACTCATACTGCGCACCACGTTTGCCAACGCCGTGCGTTCGGCGTTTAGTTCTTTGATTTCAGCATCATAGGCCGAGTCTTTCGGCTTCCTTTCTAAATCTTTGATGAGCTTTTTTAGTTGCTTTATGCTTTCAGTCAGCGCATCCTTTTGTTTTTTGAGAGAATCGAATGCTTCCAGCACTTTCATGTACATGGGGCTATCGGTGACGCCGGCGCCTTTCGCATAATGCTCTAAATCTGTTTTTTCATTAGCCTCAAGTTCAGGAAACATCTGAATGAAGGTGCGTAATAGCGCGGAAGTATTCCCTTGAATATAATTCAAGAAGTTGAATGGGTACTTAGCAGGGTCTCTGGCGGTTAAATTGTTGATACAAATGCCTACATATTTTGGGATGGCTGATTCCAAAACACCTTTCTTTATCCAGCTGTCCATACAGTAAGCGAGAAATTGCCGTTCTAACACAGCGGATGCTTTCAAAAATATTTTCGGCGGTTCTACATTGCCGGACATCATTTCCATGGGATCTGCATAAAAGTATAGGTCATGCGGTCTGGCATTGGCTACAGCGATATTTAAGGCATTACCGTCTTTACGTCCGGCTCGACCTGTTCGTTGTAAGTATTGTGATTGTCCCGGCGGAACACTACACAGAATGACCGATGACAAATCGCCAATATCAATCCCCATTTCAAGGGTAGGGGTACAAGAAAGAACGTTGGTATCCCAAGGTTTGTGGTCAGAGCCACCACGCTTAAAAACACGCTCAAGTTCTTCACGGTCATCGCGTTCCAATAAGCCGGTGTGTTCTTTTGCCAAAACACGCACGATGTCGCCGCCGCTATAGAGCTTTCCAAAATACCCTAATTCAGCGTCTTGTTGAACCAACAATGCGCCGGAGCACTGCCTTCTGACACACGGCGCACCGATCCAAAACGCTTCGTTTTCTGCGCTGACTGAAATGGCATGTCCACAATTATCGCAGATCAACTGCTTGACATCAGCGGATATCATTGCTTTTTTCTTTGAAAGTCCCCATATTTTATATTCTACCGCAGATGGCATAGGTACAACAAAGCCTTGTCTGCTTAGCTCTTCAAGTACAATGATGGCGATGTTCTCATATTTAATTGAATCATACATCATCTCTTGAAAGCAATCATAAATCCAGTCACAATAGGTGCTGTTTGATTTCAGTGTATCAAAAGCCTGTATTCTTTTTGCGTTATGTTTGTACGATTGATAAATGAATCTGGGCGTCTTGCGTCCAAACCGGGCACCGGGAAGCCATTTTTCATGGTCGTTAGTGAGCAGATATTCCTTACCTTCATTATTTGTGTACTTGTTAAAAATCTTATCATCAAAAGCACCATTGGCTGAAAGCAGATTCAAAAAACCGATCACAATTTTACCAAACACGTCCGTCGAGAATTGACCTTTCGCATCTCCAATTTCGTTGACCGCACGTTCCAATACTCTGTTTATGACCTCCGATAAATCCTTTAGCGGGAAAGAAAGAACGGAGCATCCCGATTTTTCAAGGGTTCTTCCAATTCTGCTCAAGATGCCATATTCAAGCATGATTTCATAACGAAGCCTATATTCGATGTTGTTCATTAGATTCTTTTCATCTTGACCTTTGCCGAATACGCCATTCTTTTTCATGTTTTCAAATGCCCGCATCCATGTCATATTCGGCGCGATGAACCGACTTACGAATTCTTCATCGTTAAGCCTTTCGTGCCAATAGTAAACGAAGCGATCGGAAAACTCGCTCAGGTTCATTCCATCGCCTTCATCGAGCACAAATTTTTGAATCGCGCTACGCAATCCGGATTTCCATGTTCGCGAATTGAAAAAACCAGCTCGATGAGCCGCATCCTGTACACTATCCGAAAAAGCAAGCGTCTTTTTATCATCGTTGAACTTCGAGGCGAACAGTTGAGATAGACTTGCGCTAATTGCGGTTGCGCTTCTCAAACCAATGATAGAAAGCCCTGTAATACTACCGCAATGCGGACAGCGGAATCCTCTGTTCCTCGTGCCGGAAGTATCCTGCCGTAGCGGAAGGACTATCGGTATTTGGTTTGTTCCGCAGGATGAGCAGGAATGGGTTTTACCGTCGGCTATATCCAGTTGCATACAGCTAGGACAGAGAAAAGGTGATGGAGTCGGATACTCTGGCAAGCAAACGCCGAAGCTCTCTGAACCACAGTTGAACTTGAACGAAAAGGAATGGGCGAAGACTTTTGTTTGTACCTGTTCTCGCATGGGAGATAAGAGCGTATAGCGCATCAATGGCTATTTCTGCGTTTGGGATCTCACGGAATTCGGGGTGTGTTGCAGCCATATCTTCACAAACTGCTTCGTCTTGAACGAAGTTTCCTGCAATATAAGATAGCAGTTCTTGCGTGAAAGCGTGGTTCATTAGGTGTGAACCGAGAGCCAAGCGCGTATCCGGACTCATTATGTTTGTGTAAGTAAATCTCTCGTCAATCCACGTACTTACTGCCGCTTGAAGAAAGGCTGTCTGGTCATCCTGTTTGATCGCTTCTTCCAGAACACCAACTGCGTCTTTATCCGGAAAGGTAAAATCCGTGGGGGGGCTTCCTTCAAAGAATTCGGAGGAAGATAGTCTGTCTTCTGTGACGACTGCGTCACGTTCAAATGGTTCGCCGAATACTTCCTCTGCATAACCTAAGATGCCGACAGCGGTATCTTTGCTGCCCATCGTGGCAGAGGTGCCGATACAGCAGAGATGACCGACAGGAGTGTACAACCTTGATTTCAATCGACGCAGCAAACAGGCGAGGTCTGTACCCTGCGCTCCGTCAAAAGTATGTAACTCATCAACAGCGATATACTTAAGCGTCTCCGGTCTGTTGTCACTCCATAGTAAAGCATCTTTCGGGCGTACAAGCAGATAGTCAAGCATTTTATAGTTGGTCAGTAAGATGTCCGGCGGCGAAGAGAGTATCGTTTCGTGGTCAGTGATAATCCTATCGTCCGTCATGGCGCGGTTTGGTGCGCTTTCATGACCGCCGACATACACGGCGGTAACATTTCCACGCAACTGGGGACTTGTATAGATAAGCTCCGCAATGCGCTTTGCTTGGTCGGTGGCAAGAGCGTTCATAGGGTAAATAATAAGAGCTTTGATGCCTTTCTCGCCGCGATGCTTGTAGCAGTATTCTAAAATCGGGTACAGGAAACATTCTGTCTTACCGGAACCGGTACCGGTGGCTATCAAAGTAGAGCGACCATCTTCTCCCGTGAGTCGTTCGAACGCTCTTTGCTGATGGACATAGGGTTTGTATTTGGGATGGATAGCCGTAAAGAAGCCTTCCGTCACATCCTCCGCCACACGAAAAGGAAGTCGCACGCCTACATAAGGCTCATGAAAAACAGAGTCTTTGGCTGCAAGCAAACTCTCTATCGAACCCTTGAAAGGAGGGTTTGTCATAGGGAAAGTCGTCTTGATGTAGTCCGACAAACCCTCCTGTAATTGTCTCGCCAATATGGATGGCAGCATCGTGTGTTCCTCCTATTTTGCTTCCGAGTGTTTTACTTTCAATCGTTGAACTCCCTCAATCAATTCGTCCGTTGCTGTTAAGTTGTTTCCTTTATTGGTCTTGTATCCCGTCTCGCTAAACAAGTATATATTTTTCTTCGCTCTGGAGCCTAAAACATACAAAAGCTTCTGTGTTTCAATTCTTCGCAAAGGTTTCATCTCATCCTTCATGATATAATCCCAGTGGGGCAAATGACCATTGAGCAGGGAAAGGGCAATTACTGTAGAATATTCTTCACCTTTGATGCCGTGGATAGTAGATACAACAACGCCTTGTCTTTCCAAAAAGAATCGTGCAATAGACATATAATCCGTTGCGATACCATGTCTTTTAATACGATCTTTCGCTTTTTCAAAAAAGCGTTCGCTGGTCGTACAGAGACGATCTTCGCTTTCCAAAGAAATTCCTAGTTGCTGAAAAACGGATCGAATCACAGTCATTAATATTGCGAGACCATCTTCCTTCTGGTTGAGCGAACGATTAATTATGCGAAGAACATCATAATTATCAATGTGTTCAGGGATCGCAATCTTGAAATCATCTCGCAGTATTGCCAATAACTCAGATGCTACCTTTTTTCGCAAGGATACGTTTTGCCCAGATTGCGTAAAAGTGAGCCTCGCAAGTAAGTAAAATGGGTTCATTGGATCATATTTGAATGGAGAAATATCTGGAGCATCAAAAGGCACCTCGGGAAGACATTGTTTTAAATCAGATGATATGTTAAATAGGCTTTGCCATTGTGGAGCAACAACACATATTTCCGTTGGAGGAACTCCTGATGCTAATTCAGTAGTAATTAGAGCGGCGATGCGTTCAGCAAGCTCGTCTTTTGAAATGGACGAATTATACGTCAGCTTACCTCGTACGTCTTTAATGTCCGCTATGGATTTTACTCCCGTAGCAGCAACCTCAAATTCCGTATAGAAATCAACCACTCTCTGGGTTGAACGATAACACCCCGTCAATGACTTTTCCACGAAAACAGTATCGTATAAGGCTTCGATTTCAGCTTTACTTTTGACGATGCCACCAAGGTTGCCAAAAATCGCTTGGTTGACATCTCCAACGAAGAGCAAACTAATGCTCTTATTCTTTCTACAAATCTTTGCCAAGATTTCGTATTGGGATTCATGCGTATCTTGAAACTCATCAACAAGTATACTGTTGAGGATAGATGCTATATTGAAGCAAATATATTCCCTCGTACTGACCAGATCGTTGGAAAACTGTAATATCTGATCAAAATCGATTTCTTTATTGGTTTCCAATTGAGCGAAGTACTTTTCCTTGATTTGTGACCATTCAAAAGGATCATCATAAAGTTTTAGTGTGATTCCAAGTTTCTTGGCTATCACGTTGCAGTATTCGCGTTTCGTATACTCGTCTATGATGGTGTACCCCTTAGCCAAGCGCGATGAATACATGGCGTAGGGTCGAATAATAAATTGCATACAAAACTGGTGTATCGTCCCTGTCCAGATATTGGTCTGATCAATCTTCAAAGCATCTAGCCTGTTGCTTATTTCATCAGCTGCCCGGTTGGTGTAAGTAATCGCAATATTCCACTTACGTGATTGCGGATTCGTTGTTGCTAAACAAGCCAGTCTACGGGTTAAAACGAGCGTTTTCCCGCTACCGGGGCAAGCGGTCAAATATGTGTTGCTCTTGGTAGTGCAAGCATCTTTTTGTTCCGCTGATAAACCTTCGATGATTTCTTGAAACTCCATCATTTCGATTCAACCTCATTAAGAAATTCAGTCACCATATCATCTGAAAAGGCTTTACGGAATTCCAAAACGAACGCGCACCTTTTGTCATGAGTGTCCGCATCATCCATCTGCCTTATTAAGTCCTTATCATTCTCTTCGCTACAGATGTTAAAGGCGTATTTAATCATTTTCCAGATGACCTGCTCGTCTATAATATCACGAGAAGCAAAGGCAAGAGCTTCTAAAATGTACCTCGGTATAATAGCTGTATAGTCCACTTCAGTAGCCAGTCGCGTTGCATACCAGCCCTTCTGGATACGCTCTGCAACCGAAAGCACTGCGTCATATCGCTCGCTTTCTTTCTTAGAATCAAGAGCTGTCAAGAGCTTGTCGATTTTGTCTTTCTGTTTATAGGTGCCCTTGATAATATCCTTGATGAAGCTTCGATTATTTGTTGAATCTGCAAAGTCCACCTCAAATGTATGCAGCGCATAGAACGCTTCCACATAGGGATTCTTTGCAAAGAGAGCGTCCAGTTTCGTTTTGCGTGTCTGTCCACGTTTCGCAGCTTCTGCGTTTGATTTGGTTGCACCATCAACAACTGCGTCTGAATCCGTGATGATGGCGCAATTCCTTTGAAGTCTTCGTTCATCAAAAATACAAGCGATATTCTCGAACGCAATGCCTCCGATGTTGATAAGACCTATACCCAACTCGTCCAGTGAAACACCAAGAACAGCCTTGGTAAGTGCCGGAATTAGTATTTCTTCGCCATCGCCTTCAACGAGCAAAACACCCTTGGAGAACAACAAAACACTTCTCTTCGCATCCAAGTATCGAGTCAGACTGGTAATAAAGTTCTTGTCTTTGAATTGTAACTCACCAAAAGAACTCAATCCAGTTGAAGGCTTCATCACGACAGCTCTTTGACCCAGCTTTTTCATCACATTTACTTTTTCTATGTCTGCAACCTCAGACAAATGTGTTGAGTGCGTTGACATGATGACCTGTGTGTAGTCTTGCGTTACACTAAGATTGTTAAATAATGTCTTTTGTATGTGAGTATGTATATGCGCCTCTGGTTCTTCAATCACCATGATATTCAAAACCTCGTGATTCCGATTCGCGTCGAATTCAACAAGTTTTAGAGCTATGTATAAAATATTCAAATGCCCTAATCCAAGTAAATCTATATCCTGCTGATCCGCAGGAGTCACAGTTAGGTATCTGGCTAGAGTAGCAAAGTCTTCTTTTAGTCGGGATTCCAACTTGATATCTGGTGAATAGACAGTTCCGATCATCTCTATAAGTTTTGAATTGATATGACTTCCGATACTGGATATTTCAGGGATAGAGGACAGCTTTCGATTCAGTTCTATGATTTTATCCTTTAGATCACCTATATCAGCCGCTTCAATATCACCTTCAATAGTATCGACGATTGCTCGAATAGGATTCTTTGGTTTTCTAAGCTCTGCTTCAACATCACGCAAAGCATCAATAAAGACTAAGGATATATGCTTCCACACATCGAGGATATTGATTTTTGTGCCTAAAAGTGTACTATCTTCTTCATCTGGATTTGCATATTTGTATGCGGAAATGTCCCCGACAATTTGATTATAGATCTCCCCATCGGTAAAATCAGCTTGGGATCGCGCCGTATAGAAGAACTCATAGTCGCTAAGTTTTATACTTGATCGAGCCGATTCATATTCGGCTGCATCGGTAGCCTTATAAAGTGTCATTCGTACTGATTTACAAGGACGG
>JAISHZ010000284.1 GCA_031262285.1 Lachnospiraceae bacterium
AATGAGCGCTTGCTTGTGCGCGCATTTTCACTGCTCTGGGCTCATCGGAACGCCCAGAGAGTCTAACACCCAAAACTCCCCCCGGCTCTGTGTGGTTCGTCCGGTACACATTCCCTTTAACCCGTAAATCGCCGAACGTGTAAACGATAACACTCCTCAACCTGTATTGAGTCGTTCGCATCCTGCAAGCACAAACTTCCCTTCACGCAGGATCGCGATTCTATCTCCATTTGGCAAAATCGCTGTCACTTCTCCGACTTCATCATAGGGTAGTGTGATATCGGTATGACAATTGAAATAGGCTTTGTCTTTTTGTTTCGTGGTACGTAGTGCCGATACTTCGTTGTCTTTTGCGATGAGTTCTTTGCCGTCTTGATTGTATACACGGATATCTTCCGTATGAGCGTAGCAAGTATCTCCCACTGCGAAATGGGGACCCATTTTTTCCGCAATCAGCACCGGCAGTTTGTCTTCAATCCCATACTTTTGAGCGGCTTGATAAGCGGGCATATTCGTGCCGATCGCAAATTCTCCCATCGGCAAGGTGTCATGGAAGCCGAACAGATTCTCACGTATCAGCGTTTTGTTTTCTATGTCGGTTTCGAAATTCGCACAGGTATAGTGGCTAACCCAACCGTCGGTAAAGGTGATCGTAAGATCGCGATATTCCAATTCATCGATATAGACGCTTTTGATGTGAAGAGTTCCATTGGTGCCATTCAAGGCAGGCGATGTAAATACTTCTCCAACCGGTATATTGACATCTGCTACGCAGTTTTCAAATAGGGACTGGGTGGTTGGATCTTCTAAGGGTTTCAAGGAGATTGTCAGCGTTGTTTGGTTTCCGTTGCAGCCTTTGATTTCGCATGCGATTGCTTGATCTAGCGCATCGATCAGATGTTGCTGCGATTCTTCGTAGAGATGATAATCCAGCGTATTGATCGCAATGATTGTCTGAAAGATCTCTTCAAAGGGTTCGATGTTTCCGGGCAGGGGAAAAGCGATAATGGTATAACTGCGCTCTTCTTCCGGGATGAATTCTCGCTGTAAAGCTGCTGCTTTTGCTCGATAGGTGAGATAAAGTGCATTTTGCTCTTTCGTAAGGGTCAGTGCTTGCGGGTGGTTCATGGGTGCAAATTGTGGTTCTCCAAATGTTTCCATGATGGCGGGACCCGCAAACTCTTTGGCGTACTGAGCCATCTCTTGAAATGCGTTTCGCGTCGTTTCCAGTTTACGGCTGATTGTTTTTTTGTCCCAAAATAGTGTCTTGTCACCCTTGTGATCAAAATCCATTTGACGATTGGGCGATATCGTCGTATAGCCTATGGTTTGCGGTGATTTGTCTAGGAAGGTGCTTGCCGGGCTGCGGCGAAAGATCGGGCGCAGTCCCAGTTTGGCAAATTCTATGACCGCTGCGCTGATGATTCTTTCAAATCCGATCGTGTAACGGATCTCTACTGTTTTTTTGATAGACAGATCTTTTCTGCCTACTTCAAAGCCTTTTCGGAAGCCCTCCGCGAAGGTATGGGCGATGAGGACGATGGTCTCCTCCGGTAATTCGGCGCAAAATCTGACCAGTCGAATCTGTTCTTCACTGATATATTCGCCATAGGCAAACAAAAAGCGATCGTTTGTCTCCGCTGCGGTGGAAAGGATCTGTTCTACGAAGGCTGTCTCTCCTTTTGCCAGTCCGGTGTTGTAGGTGTTTCCCACGCCTAAAAGTGCTGCTATTCGTTGTTGGGCAAAGATCTGTGCATAATCCCTCACAAAGTTTCGTAAGAGTTCGCACAATTCTTCATAGGAAGCATCTTGCGTAACTGCGCCGTATACTTCCAAGAAAAGCTCTGTGCGTACCAAAAGATCCCACAGTCTTCCTTCGTGAGCATATGGTATCATACTTCGTAATTCCGTATATAAAAAGGAGAAAAACCCTCCCTCTTGTTCACCCAACTGTTTCGTTGCATAAACGGGATTCGCATAGCTTTGCTCGTAGTGCTTAGGGAGAATATCTTCATATAAGGCGTGATTTTTCGCCAATAGTGCTTCAAAAGGTTCTTCTGTTCTCCCTGCACAAACCTCGTCATAGGTATTCCAGACGAGTACAAGAAACTTCGCGATGCTTCGAAAATAAGCTTTTTTCTCTTCGTGTAGTTCTGAATACTCTGACACAGTAAGGTCGTTAATACGTTCTCTGGCTAGCGTAACGCGTTCTGATAAGTCGTCATCGCTTTTGATTTCAATTTGCTCCAATAAATCTGCATCGTTCGTTGTTTCGATATCGTCTTTTGGTTCAGTCATTGCTTTCTTTTCCTTCCAAAGGATCTCGTTTGTTGCTGTTTGCAGTAGCTGTTATCCATGGTCACCACACATACGCAGCGAAGTAGAGGATCAGACAGATGAGTAGGAGGGATAGGGTATTCCATACGATCCCCATACAGGGAAAAAACCGGTATTGATCTCGTTCGCGTAACGACCGGATCGCCAAAGTTAAGCCTACCACACTAAAGGCAAGTGCCAACAGACCTGTCAATCCATAACCGATCTTGGCTTCTCCGCCCGCTTGATATGCCAAAAAACATACATAGGATAGGGAAAAAAAGCTGATGATTCCCAATATGGTTGAGAAAATCGCTTTTTCGGAATGTCTCTTATTGGTAAAGACTAAATTGCTTTTTCGTTTCATCGTCTCATTTCATGTTGCGTTCAAAGCGGTTGCCAAAGTGTCCCTAGTATAAAGAAATTTAATTAACTTCATGCTATGAATTGACCGGATCGCAGTAATGCTCTCAAGCGTTCTTGGTAGAAACATAAAGATAAATAAAAACGTTTATACTAGAATAGAATTTTGGATTTTGTTGTAATCATTTTGGCACCGCTAATGAGTAACAATACGCCTGCTGCGATACCCAACACGAGCGACAATACGCCGATGACGATGTTGAGTACTCCTGTGCCGTTGACAGTTTTGTAGATTTTTTCTTCCATAGATAGCTCCTATCTGTGCACCTTTGGCGCGTGTGCCGATTCAGTTGATTGGCTCCTCTTTACGCGCTTATTTTACGAAGCATCATTTTGTGTATATGCTTGTGTACATATTAGTGTATTCCATATTCTTGATAATAAGCATTCAGAGCATCTTTGTGAGACGCGCTAATCCATAGTTTCCCTTTGTATGGGGTGTTGGAAAGGTATTCCACGACTTCATCCATCGTCAAGATAGCGGAAGCGGGAAAGCCATAGAGCATTTGTATTTCGTCCAATGCTGTCTTATCGTCGGATTTTCCTTTTTCCTGCCGATTTAAAGAGACCATCAACCCGATGATATTCACAGCCGCGCTCTCTCGTAAGATCGGAACAGTCTCCAGCATGGATTGACCGGAAGTAGTCACGTCTTCAACGATCACGATACGGTCATGGTCTTGTGGCTTCGTGCCAAGGAATACCCCTGCGTCTCCGTGATCTTTGATTTCTTTGCGGTTGGAACAATATCGTTTTTCCAATCCGTAGAGTTCGCTATAAGCTATCGCAGTGGCTACTGCTAAGGGAATGCCTTTGTAAGCGGGTCCAAACAATACGTCAAATGCGTCTCCGTAAACTGCGTGTATTGCCTGTGCGTATATGCGTCCCAATTTTTGAAGCTGCGCTCCTGTGACGAAAGCACCCGCATTCATATAAAAAGGGGATTTGCGCCCACTTTTTAAGGTAAATTCACCAAATTGCAGCGCACCGCTGTCAATCATAAAGGTAATCAAATCCTGTTTGTATTGTTCCATAATCTCCTCTCGTTATTCAATATGGGAAACCAAGCGCTTCTCCGATATCTTCTCTCATCTTTATCACGGCAGCTCTGGCTGCATCGGCATAGGAATCTTCATTGACAGAACCGTTCTTGGGCGACCGATACGCAGTAAGGATGGCGCGTGAGGAATTGACGATCGCGCCCAGTCCATCGGGGTAAAAGAAAGGGATCAAATCTTTCGCGGTTGCGCCTTGTGCTCCGTAACCGGGTACCAAGATAAAGGATTTGGGCATGATTTCTCGCAGTACCTTACCCATAGCCGGGTATGTCGCGCCTACGACAGCGCCGATGTTGCTGTAGGTGCTTCCCGGGCAGCGCTCTCCCCATTCGTTGACTTTCATTGCCACATGCTCATACAGTGGTCGCCCATCCGTGATGCGATCTTGAAATTCGCCGCTGCTGGGGTTGGATGTCTTCACCAAGATAAAGATACCTTTGTTTTCTTTTTGACACACATCCAAAAATGGGAGCACACCGTCATACCCCAAATAGGGATTCACTGTCGCAAAATCTTCATCAAATGCTTTGCAAATCGTATTGCCGACTTGTACAGATCCCAAATGTCCCGTCGCATATGCCAAAGAAGTAGATCCTATGTCTCCTCGTTTGATATCACCGATCACAAGCAAGCCTTTTTTTTGTGCATATTGTACTGTTTGGTAAAAAGCTTCCATCCCCTGTACACCAAACTGTTCATACATCGCTATCTGGGGTTTCACCGCCGGAATCAAATCCGCTATGGCATCTAAGATTCCTTTGTTAAATTCTAAGATGGCGGCTGCGGCGGCTGCCAGTGTTTCTCCGTGTTGTTTGATCGCACATTCTAGGATCTTCTTAGGTATAAAGGATAGCATCGGATCCAGACCGACGACTATAGGGGCTTTTGTATGGCGTATTTTGTGTATGAGTTGGTCAATCATCGTTTCTTGCTCCTTTGTTCGCCTATGATTACTATTTACGAATGTACACGACAACCGCGTGTTTTCATCTCTTATCGACTATCGGGATACAACAACCTGTGAATCGTTACTGCTTACGATCTATTGTCTACATATTTTTTGATATTGGTAATATTTACGTATTTTTGGACTGTGGATCCTCTGACTACTAAGAAGGTGGGCGCTTGAAATACATGGTACAATCCTGCTAGATCAAGATTCTCTTCTGCATCGACTATGGTATATTCCTCATCTTTTAGATAGTCTTTGGCAATACGGCAGTTGGGACAAGTCTTTGTGGTAAACAGAAGTTTGACTATTTTATCCTCTGGTGACGCGGCTGCGGTGGGAATGACAGGTGTCGGTGGCATCGTCTTGGTCGGATTCGTGTTTAGCGATAGTATCGTTTGCTTTGTCGTATCTTGTTGCCGGATCTCCTTGGATAAATCAACTGAGAATTCGTCCAAAACGAGGTTGGGCTGATATTCCGTGCGGTTTTCATATTCTTGCAACTTCCCGACGTTCCAATTGGCGATGGGACGGTAATACCCGGTAATCCTACTGTACACTTCCGTCGTTCTTTGGCAGTGAGGGCACTTGGTTACTTCACCCGATAGGTACCCATGCTGCTGACATATGGAATAGGTCGGGGAAAGGGTGTAGTAGGGGAGTGTGTATTTGCGTGCTATCGTGTGAACCAACTTCGCTGCAGCCTTCCAATCAGGAAGCTTTTCTCCCAAGAACGCGTGGAATACCGTTCCTGAAGTATACAGTGTTTGTAATTCATCTTGGATATCTAATGCATCGAACATATCTTGCGTATAATCCACCGGTAAGTGGGAGGAATTGGTATAGTATGGTTCATCTCCCGGTTTCCCGGCAGTGATAATATCGGGGAATCGCTCTCTATCATGCTTCGCCAGACGGTAGGAGGTGCTTTCAGCCGGAGTCGCTTCCAGATTGTACAAGTCTCCGTATTGCTCTTGGTAATCTGACAAGCGGTTTCGCATATGATTGAGGACATCTTTGGTAAATGCTTGTGTTTTGGAGTCTTCCATTCCGCTTCGAAGCCATTTCGCATTCAGTCCCGCTTCGTTCATGCCCAACAGACCGATCGTGGAAAAGTGATTTTCAAAGGATCCAAGATAATGTTTGGTATA
>JAISHZ010000054.1 GCA_031262285.1 Lachnospiraceae bacterium
AAACAATACAGCAATATGCTTTCACAATCCCTTAGCTATCACGACACCGCCACCGACAGCGAGGCTGTCTACCATGCATTATTCCTAGGTATGTGCATGACACTCGGCGACCATTATCATGTGACCAGCAACCGTGAATACGGAGACGGCAGAGCGGATATTCGGATGGAATCCCGCTCGGTTGCTTATCCGCATGTCGTGATCGAATTTAAAAAAGGGGAAGAAGCCGACTTGACGCGTCTGTCCCAAGAAGCCCTGCAACAGATTCATGACAAAGACTATACCGCCGGTTTAAGCGGCAAAACGGTCTGTCTGGGCTTGGCGCATAGCCGCAAGAAATGCGCGGCGGCGTATGATGTGATATAAAGTCTACAAAGATAACGTCTTGTTATGAAGGAATACGGAAAATTACCTAAAAACTAATTGGGCGAAAAAGAAAATTGAATAAAAATGACCGAAAGCATTCATAAATCTGTTGAACTGTTGGAAATGCTACCTGAAAGCGAGCAAGATTTTGTGTATGAATTTATCAAAAGATTGGTTCTTGCTTGGGATCCGGATTATACAAAGACAACGTCTATAGAAAGAAAACGCCTAGAGGAAGCTGACTTAAATATTTCTAAGGGTGAATGTTTCAATGATGATGATGTATTTACGCCGATTAAGACGAGGTCGCAGCATCAATTAGATGCAATTAAAGCATTCATTTCAGATAATTTCGGTGAAAACGAATTAAGTTCACAGGACTATGATGAATTAGAAAGCGGCAAATATAAATTTAAAATGAGTGAGAGGGAGTTAGATTTATGACTTATGCGCTCGACACAAACATACGAACCTAATTACCCTACACCGAAAGATACGAGGACTATTGAATCGTTATGGAACTTTTTTACGCTGAGGATGATCCTCAAATAGCCGGTATCGTAAAAGCCTATTTGGGGCAAAAAAATTTCAACGTAAGCATCTTCCCAACCTTCGGACAACTGCGAGAAACCCTACAAAAGCGTATACCGACCATGGTACTCTTAGACTTTCGTATGCCGGATGGGCGAGGCGATGGGATGTGTCAGTGGATTCGTCAAAAGTACAAGGATTTACCGATCATTTTCCTGACCGTTCGGGGAGATGCGGCTGATATTGTTGCTGGTTTTCAAAATGGCGCAGATGATTATGTGGTAAAACCTTTTTCATTGGAAGTGTTGTACGCCAGAATCAAAGCGGCACTGCGCAAAAGCGGCGATATGACGAATCAAGTTCTATCCTGTGACGGAATTATGCTGGACCAAAATCGTCATGTTGTGACCTATAAAGACGAGGAAATCAATTTAAGTGAAGCAGAATACAATCTATTGGCATATATTATGCAGCACAAGGGTCGGACGCTGACCAGAGAGAAAATACTCGAGCAAGTTTGGGATGTCAATGGCAATTATGTCAATGACAATACGCTGACAGTGACCATGAAACGTTTGCGGGACAAGTTACATCAACCCCCATGTTTGATCACAGTCAGAAGCATTGGATACCGCATGGAGGACACTCTATGAAAAGACGAAGATCTAGCGCGGTACTACCGGGAATAGTCGTATCTGTTAGTCTGATAGTATCTTCTGTAATCATGATGCTGCTCTCTCTTTATCAACACCATCAACAAACTGCGCGTTTATATTTTATTCTGGAAGAAGCGCAAAAGCTAAACGCGCGTTCAGCCCAAGAGGTTATCGCGATTATACAAGACAATTTGGCGGAACATACAGGCGAGGTGAATACCTCGCCATTTGCGTTTGGAGGTTTGATTGTTGGAATCGTGTTACTCTCGTTCATACTGTGGTATCGAAATCGGTTGGAAGCAAAAAGGATACAAGAATTAACGCATTCACTCGAACAGATGAATCGCGAACAATCGTTACGAATTACTTTCTTTAGGGAGGATAAATTTTCTAGATTGGAAGATGAAATTTATAAAACTGTGACCTACCTACTACAAACCAAAGAAGCAGCAGTGCATGCAAAAAGTCATTTCGCCAAGAATCTTGAAAATATAACTCATCAGCTTAAGACACCTATCACAGCTCTTTCTTTGACCATAGAATCTTTCAAAAGCGACCTTCATGCTAAACAGGAATACTCGCAGTGGTCTCAAATGGGGTACTGGTCTCAAATGGAGCAGCAATTACAACGTCTAACCCGATTAGAAGATGCATTACTTCTTTTATCTCGTCTGGATGCAGGCACCTTGGTATTTCAGCCTGCGACAGTAGATGTCTATACCCTATTGACATTGGCGGCAGATAATCTTTGGGAGTTTCTTCATGCCTCTCACACGAGTATTGAAATCCCGGAGTTTGGAGAAATGGCGATCACAGTTGATTTAGATTGGACGATGGAAGCGATCATGAACATCATGAAAAACTGTATGGAGCATCATCCGGGTGGTGTTATTCACTGTATGTATGCACAGAATCTACTATATACAGAAATATCAATATGGGATGAAGGAGATGGATTTTCAAAAGAAGATATTCCTCATGTGTTTGAGCGGTTTTACCGTGGCAGAAACGCTTGCGGAAGCGGCTTGGGAATAGGACTAGCTTTGTCAAAGGAAATCATCGAACAGCAAAATGGAACGCTTCAAGCGATGAATAAACCGGAGGGTGGTGCTTGTTTTGAAATTCGTCTATACAGTCACTAAACTGTCACTTTCATCTGGTATCCTAAAGAGGATAACTGAAGCATAAGACGGTACAATTGAAACACTACTTATGCTAAACGCGAAAGTATATGCAGACTGTATACGCGCCAAGCGACAGTTCGATACATACGCGAAGAGAGGAGGCGGTCATGAATCTAGTGACATGTGAAAATATTCGTAAAGTATATGGCTCGGGCAGCAATCAAGTCGTAGCGCTAGATGGTATTGATCTAACGATTGAAAAAGGTGAATTTACAGCGATCATGGGTGCATCCGGTTCCGGTAAATCTACCTTGCTCCATATCTTAGGTACTGTGGACAAACCCACTGAGGGAAAAGTTTACATCGAAGGTACCGACCTTTCCACCTTGACCCCAACCGGAGCTGCCATGTTTCGCCGCAGGAAAGTGGGATTGGTGTACCAATTTTACAATCTAATTCCCACCCTCACCGTAGGTCAAAACATTCTGATGCCTCTGCTTTTGGATAAAAAGAAACCCAATCAAGCTTTCTTTGAATCCATCGTTGACACATTGGGTATATCAGACAAACTGGATGCCATGCCAAATCAGCTTTCAGGCGGTCAGCAGCAACGCGTGGCGATTGCCCGCTCTCTTGTGTATCGGCCGGCACTGCTCCTAGCAGATGAACCCACCGGCAATCTGGATCAACGCAATTCCAAAGAAATTGTTGATATGCTCAAACTATCCAATCGCAACCTCAATCAGACGATTTTATTGATCACCCACGACGAAAGGGTAGCGCTTGAAGCGGATCGTATCATCACCATCGAGGATGGTAGGATCATTCATGATGAGAAAAAGCAAAAATCGCTTTCAAACTTTTGATGAGAAGCGGCGCTAAAGCGCCGGGAGAGGTGTATGTGTTTGAAAGCACAAGGCGCTTTCAAACTTTTGATGAAAAGTGCGCCTGTCGGCGCAGAAAGGGTGTATATGTTTGAAAGCACAAGGCGCTTTCAAACTTTTGATGAGAAGCGGCGCTAAAGCGCCGGGAGAGGTGTATATGTTTGAAAGCACAAGGCGCTTTCAAACTTTGATGAAAAGTGCGCCTGTCGGCGCAGAAAGGGTATATATGTGGAAAGCTTATACCGCAGACTATCTTAAGCATAATCGCCGCAGTGGCGCTGCGATTCGTATCGCCGCAGGAATCGCCGCTTTGTTTTTATCCCTTCTATGTGGCGTTTTTTATAATCTGTGGAATTATGAAGTGGATCGAATCGTCCATGAAGAAGGCGGATGGCATAGCCGATTGGTGGGATCGCCAAGTAGGGATGAGATAGCCTTCCTTGAGAATCATGACCACATGTCAAGTGTGGTCATCAGTACAGCTACGACAACCATGAATCCGGCAAGTCAAGATGTGGTCATGGAGCTATATTTTAAAGATATCCGTGATGTTCTCCCTGACACCCCGCTTTTGGCAAGTCTTGTCGGTGTTTTGCCGGAGAATACAAGCTATCACGATAACTACCTGTCTATGTACTTGATACGGTCTCCACAGGATACCGCTCCAAGGTGGCTCTTCCCCTCCATGTTACTGATCACCGTGATGGCATCCATCTCTTTGATCATCATTATCCACAATGCCTTTGCCGTATCAATGAGTTCGAGACTCCATCAGTTTGGCATTTTATCCAGTGTCGGAGCCTCGCCAAAGCAACTCCGCAGATGCTTCATTCAAGAAGCAGCGGCATTGTGCGCTTTACCCCTTTTGGCAGGCAATCTGGCAGGAATTGCAGGTTGCATGGGATTGATTTGGATGATGAATCGGTTGGCAAGTGGGATTGACGGTAGATTAACAGCGGTATATGCTTTTTCACCGACCGTTTTTTTACTAACGCTGCTTCTTTGCGTGCTGACCATTTTGATCTCTGTATGGCTGCCCGCCAGAACACTCAGTAACCGAACACCTCTTGAAACAATCAAATATACAGGGGAGTGGTCATTAAAACGCAAAAAGCAATCCTCCCTGCTTCGTCTTATCTTTGGGATGGAGGGGG
>JAISHZ010000032.1 GCA_031262285.1 Lachnospiraceae bacterium
TTATGAAGTAAATTTGCCGCATTTTTCACCCGAAAACCGAGAGGAAATGCTTCAGGAAACGCAAAATCTCGTGGATGCATTGGGAAGTTTAAACCCGAACCAACTGCTCCCTCAAGATGAATATACCTATACGCTTCTTCGAAACGCGCTTCAAAACTCGCTTTCTATGACGCGATTCCCGTATTATGATGAACCGCTTTCCCCATCTTCAGGGATGCAAACACAGTTGCCGATTTTGTTGGCGGAATATACATTTCGTTCGACAAGGGATGTGGATGACTATTTAAAACTGCTTAATCAAACGGACGAATATTTCGATTCTCTTATACTGTATGAACAGGAAAATGCAAAAGCAGGGCTTTTGATGAGCGGGCAATCTTTACATAAAGTTTTGGATCAATGTGAACAGATCTTAGTGCAAGGAGATTTACATAAAGGTACGCATTTTTTACAAACGACTTTTGTGGAGCGTTTATCCGTCTTGTACACGCAGGGTTTGATCGATCTGGATCGTGCGAAATATTATGTCGCACAGAACAATCGTCTCTTATCCACTGTTTTTGCGCCTGCTTATGAAGCACTCTATGACGGTCTTTTCGTATTGTGTGACGAAACGATTCCTCTGCGTGGGCTTGCGAATTATCCGAACGGGGATACCTATTATGAATTACTACTAAAGATTGAAACCGGCTCTGACATGGAAATCGAACGTCTAAAGGAGGTCTTGACCGCCAAGTTGGAACAAGAATTTCTGGCACTCAATCAACTCTTTACCACACATCCGCAAATCATTCTGTCAAACTACGCGGAAGAAATCGAAGAAGCATTTCCCTTGATCAGTCCTTCGCAGATGCTCCTAGACCTGCAAGAACGCATGGAAAAAGATTTCCCGCTTTTAGAAGGCGAGGAACCGTCTGTCCTGGTCAAGGCGGTTTCGCAAAGCTTAGAAGAATATTGCGCACCGGCGTATTATTTGACACCACCCATCGATGATTCCCGGAGCAATGTAATCTACATCAATGAACTCCATACGCCGCACAGTTTAGAATTGTACACCACACTGGCACACGAGGGGTTCCCGGGGCACCTCTATCAGACCGTCTATCATAATCAACAGGTTCTGTCGGATGAAGATTCCTATGTGCGTGAGATCCTATGGTATGGCGGTTATCAAGAGGGTTGGGCGCTTTATGTCGAGTTTTTAGCCTTTGACTACGCAGCGCAGCTTTTGACACAAGCAGGGCGCGGTGATTTGGCACCTGCTGTATACTTCGAGCAGCACAATCGCAGTCTTCTGCTATGTCTCTATTCACTGCTGGACATTATGATTCATTATGATGGTGCATCTTACGATACTATCTCGCAAGTATTAGAAGCTTGCGGTATCACATCAGAAGCTTCTGTGAGCGCGATCTACGAATATTTGGTGGAGGAGCCGACCAATTACCTTAAATACTATCTAGGGTACTTGGAAATTCTCGCTTTGCAGAGTGAAGCCAAGCAGCTCTGGGGAGCGGAATATACGGATTATGATTTCCACAAGTTTCTGTTGGATTGCGGACCATCGGATTTTTCGACGATCAGGAAAGCTATGGGTGCGGTCGACACGGCAGGTTTTGAGAAAGCGCGCGAGGGGTTACCGTTACTAACAGCGCGTAACTAGATGCCCGCCAAAGCGGGCAGAGGGGTGTAATGTGTTAAATTATTTATGGGCTTTCATGATCCTGATAGGCGTCCTATACGCTACTTTTACCGGCAATGTGAGCGCGATTACAGAAGCGGCATTTGATGGCGCGGGAGAGGCCATCTCCCTATGCATCACGATGGCCGGCGCAATGGCATTTTGGATGGGTCTGATGGAAATTGCCGGAAAGTCCGGTTTGATTCAAAAAATGACGCGCGGTCTCTCCCCCTTTCTGTCTTTTTTGTTCCCGCGCATCCCTAAGACCCATGTGGCGAGGGAGTACATCGCAACGAATATCATCACCAACATCCTAGGGTTGGGCTGGGCCTGTACGCCTGCCGGATTAAAGGCGATGGAGGCGCTTTCGCATTTACAAAAGGAACGAGGGGATCCGGCATATCAGGATTTAGAAACCTCTAACAGCAAACGTAGTGCGAGCAACGAAATGTGCACTTTTTTGATCATAAATATTTCCTCTCTGCAATTGATTCCGGTGAACATGATAGCCTATCGCCGTCAGTACGGTAGCGTTCATCCGGCGTCAATTATCTTGCCTGCAATCTTGGCCACTTTGTGCAGTACCATCATCGCTGTCATTTTCTGTAAACTCAAAGATCGGAGGAGTCGCCCATGAACGCGCTTTCGCATTTATCGGATATAGTGATTCCGGCGTTGATATTTTATGTGATCGCTTATGGATTGTCTACGAAAACGAAGGTTTATGAAGAGTTTTTGGAAGGTGCGAAAAGCGGTTTAAAAGTGGTGCTGGGTATATTGCCGACCTTGATCGGGCTGATGATTGGCGTAGGTGTTTTGCGGGCTTCCGGGTTCTTGACGTTTCTGGGTGATCTATTGGGAAAGGCGGCGTCCAAGGTATTCTTACCGCCGGATATCATCCCATTACTGGTGGTGAAGCTCTTTTCCTCTTCCGCAGCAACCGGTCTCGTGTTGGATATCTTCAAGGTTCACGGTCCGGATTCACTCATCGGCACGATGACCTCTATCCTGATGAGTTGTACAGAAACCGTATTTTACACCATGAGCGTCTACTTCCTCGCAGCAAAAGTTACCAAAACGCGCTATACTCTGGCCGGAGCATTGTTAGCCACCTTGGCGGGGCTAATCGCCAGCGTTTTGCTTAGTGTGGCGCTCTAGCATACATTGACAGTTCGCTCGTATATATGCTATAATTCGGCATTCTTATTGAGCTTCGCGTGTATCGTTGATTATTCTCTGACTTGATATAAAGCACGCATTGATTTGATAAAAAAGGCGATTTCGTATGATTTTACAAGTAGAAGGCATACAAAAGAATTATCAAAAACCTCTTTTTTCTCCGGTGTCTTTTATCTTGGACAAGGGTGAAGGTTTAGCCATATCCGGCCACAACGGAAGCGGCAAAACAACCTTGTTGGACATGATCGCCGGTTTATGCAAACCATCTGCAGGAGTCTGTAGGCGACATACGAAACTCGGTTATGTTATGAATCTACCGGGATTCCAAGAATCTCTTTCATGTTATGACAACTTAATGACAGAAGCTTATCTGTGCGGCTTGAAACAAAGCGCGGCAAAAGAACAAGTTCTCGCTTGCATGGCGCAATGCGATATGCTTTCCTACGCACATCAAAAATACAAAAAGTGCAGCGCCGGAATGAAGGCACGCGTATCCATTGCTGCCGCGCTCCTTGGCGACCCCGGTCTCCTTTTACTGGACGAAGCGTTTAACGCGCTGGATATTGAAACTGTGAACTTTGTCAAAACACTGCTGTTAAAGCGCAAAGCAATCGGAACATCCATTATCATGATTTCCCATAACCGAACAGACTTTGACGGGCTATGTGAGCGCCTCCTCCTATTGCCCGATGCGGAAATGAGGAGCTTATGAAAGCGCGCGGATTACTTGCTGCCGATTTTCGAATCTTGATCAAACGCTTGCCTTTTTTGTTGCTCGGCAGCGCTGTGATTGTCCTGTGCATTCTGATCGCGCTTCCGTCGTCTTTGTTTCGTTTGAACAGTGTCGATGACATCAAAATTGCCGTAGTTTGCGATAGTAATAATGCCTTCATGCCGACCTTCATGGGTATCGCTTCGGATTATCAAGTGGTTGGGGAATTGCGTGTTTTAGATGCAACCCAAGCCGCTACCGCTCTTAGAAACAAGGAAGTGGAAGCAGTCATTGAGATTCCGGACGACATCATCAATCGCGTGATCGACGGCGATGATGTGACCATCACCTTAAGTACTCACGATCCTCTCATTGGTACCGTAGCGTACTCCATAGCGAACTCAACCGTTCAAGCCGCAAAAAAAGTGCAGATTATCTTCAATCGATTTTATGCATCGGCAAGTTCTCATATCAGCGATCAAAGTACGTTGTGGAATGCCGAATATGCGCTGGGCGAATCAATATTGCAGGAAGTCATCTTGCGGCTCAAAAATATCGAAGTCGTTCGCGGTGTGTCCTCTTATAAGATACAAGTACTCAGCATTATCTTGTTTTTATGCATTTCGATTTTAGCTGTATTTATGGTTTTGCTTACTTCATGGCAAATCAGTTCCGGATACTTAAGGCGATTAAAAATCCGAAATGTTTCCGCATATTCATTGATGGCTGTCAAATGCCTGATTATGCTGCTTCTTTCTGTCGTGATCGCCATGCTTTTGTATCCGCTTTCGTTTGTACTTAATTCGCCGATTTCTTATTGCCGATGGATAGGGACATCCTGTATTATAGCTTTGGGGATCTATAGCATTCTGACCGCTGTTACTTTATGCAAAGGACGACAAGGAGCGATCGCTTCTAAGACCCTACTACTCTCAGTGGCTTTCATCATCTTAATGCTGTTCGCGGGAGGCGGCTTTTATCCGGTCTATGTCATGGATCATAGTGTTCGACTCCTAAACCCCGCATGGATTACCCATGTACTTGTTCAATGGTCGCTTTATGATACCGTCGCACCGGTGGGTTCTATGACGGCAATCCTCGTGATTTCCTGCATGCTCTTTTGGATTACGGGATGGCGATGGAGGCGATTTGGATGTTAAATCTGGTGAAAACACTATGCAAAACATTGTTACAACACATACCGCTTTTGCTGCTCCTCGTAGGTTTACAACTATTTTTGGGAGAAATCGCTGCAAATGCACTGCATCCGGATGCACCTCCGATGCGTATTGGATTGTACACGGAAGCCGACACCGACTTAACAACGACCTATGTAAGCGCACTGCGTGAAATCCCCAATCTGGAGATGATCGTTGTAGATTCTTTGACAGAAAAAGACGCCTGTTTTGACAAAGGCGCGCAAGGATTTCTCGTCATTCCCAAAGATTTCGACCGACTACTTCAAAATGAAGCCTTCGAAGTAGTCTCGCTTTACCTCGCGCCGGGTATTACGGATGCATCTCATCTACGTGATGTGTTGGCGAATGAAATTTTCTTGATGAAATCAGAGCTACTTTTACAGAAGACTTTGACTTTTCTCTCGCCCAACATCGATATAGATGCGGTAGAGGTTCTCCAAGTTGCTGAGCCAAACTTTTCGTTAGCGTACAATGGTCCACTCTACCAAAAACAAGCAAGCATCACACCACCCGCCTATGGTATACCGGCATTGTTCCTGTTACTTGCCTTCCTCCACGCATCTGCATTCTTGATCGGAAAAGATATGCGACATGTGGCTTTGCACCAAAACAAGCGGTATAGATATGCGTTGATCCTAGGCATGATCGTCCTTTCATCTGCTTGGCTCATAACGGTTCTATTATATGCGTTAGGTATGAACCTATTATACAAAATAGCGGTTCCTCTCGAAGTTTTATGCGCTTTGGCTGGACTGGCTGTTTTGATGATAGCCGTTGGCGGACTCTTATGTTTCTGGGGAAAACGTCACTGGGCTGCTTGGATCTTCGTGCCGATGCTCTTTTTAAACATGACACTGGGTGGCGGTCTATGGGGCGTGGGAGAACAGCCGTCTTCCTTTGCATTACTCCCCGTTCGTGAAGTCCTGCTCGCCGCAAGCGGCAAACATACTGCGCTGTTTTTGTGGATACCTGCCATCCTATGCTACTTATGTATCTTGATTCCTGTACCCGAGAAATTGAAACGCCGCATCCTATCCATTCGGAATAAAAGCGGCGTTTGAGTGAGTAAAAAACAAAAAGAAAGAAGGTAAACCAAATGTGTTGTCCAAACTGTGGAACACCCTATGAAGGGGAACTGCCCTTTTGTGCTAATTGCGGGGCAAAATTGAACGAACCGGCTCCTGCTCCTGTTCCGACTCCGGAAGTGGCGCAGCCGGTTGTGAATGTTGCGACTCCGTATCAACCACAAGCCCCGTACCAAGCACAAGCGCCGTATCAAGCACAAGCACCGTCTGCTGCACCTGTTAACGAGTCCTATGTGGCGCAAGCACCGGTTCAACCACAAGTTCCATACCAAGCGCAAGCACCATATGCAACGCAGTCGCCGGTTCAAGCTTCTTTAGAGAAGCCCGCCAAGAAATCACCAATCCCCTGGATCATCGCGGCTATAGTGGCCGTAATTTTGGGCATTTCCATCACTGCGTTCGCTACGAACGGGTTTGGTTTGTTGGGTTCCTCTATTGATAGCAAAAACCCGCTAGCGATCACCAGTGATGCTTTGAAAGGCTTAACCGACCTGCAGAGCTTCGCATTCGAGTTTGAGGGAGAACAATACGACGAATATTGGGGATATGGTGATTCCTTCTCTGCTAATGGGTATGTCGTGTATGGGAATAGCTTTGACGAGACTATTATTTATGTTGAAGCGAACGATGAGAATTATGATTATCAACTTGTATTCTATGAGGGCGAAGCCTACCTCTCAGTAGACGGCTTTGTGCAGCGCTTGAACGATACCGGTCGCGAAGTTTTCGATGAAATGGAGGAGGTTCTCATATACAATAAAGGACACCTCGACCGCGAAGCTATGCTCGATGAATCACTAAACGAAATGGTAGATCAAATCAATGACTCCCTCGATGAGCTGGGATCATATTCCTATCTGCTTGGCGGAAGTTCCGTAGAGTTGGAGCCCATTACAAAAGAAGCCGTGGAAAGAGCCAATCAAATCATCGAAGATTTTATCTATGTAGCACTACAAGATGATGAAATCTTGGCTGATGTGCTTCCCAAGATGGAGAGAACCAAAAAAGACGGCAAGACGACCATTGATTACACCATCGATACCAAAGGATTGATCGATGTGTTAAGTGACTATTTGTATGATTCCTTAGATAATGCGCCGGAATTAACAGACATCACGGATGAATGGGTTAAATCTTTGGGCATATCACAATCCACAAAATCTTTCATGGATCTCATCATGACGCAAATAACCGGTCAACTAAGTTACGATTCAGCTGAAATCGAGGTCTCCATCACCGTAGACAAAAAGAATGTTCTGCAAGACTGTGAGATTTATGTTTCAGCTAATGACACCTGGGTTGAAGGAACATTTACCATTACCGATCAAAACAAAGTAAAAGTGGATATGGATGAAATTGATGATGTGATTTCGAATTACTAGATTGTCCCTTTGTACAAGTAAACAGCGGATGCAAGCTTCATCGGGATATGGTTGGTACACGGGCGGTATTCTGGCTGTTTTATCGATAGAAGAAGGAAACGTCAGATATGGTGTGACTTATCCTTTTTCTGACAAGGCGTCAGATTATGTTCGTAATATCCTAGGAGATATAAATGGAATTGTGATAAGAGATTAAATTGAGATAAAGTGCACAGACTGATATGTCGTAGCAAAAAAATAACAGCTATTTCATATCAGTCTTTCTTTTCGTTGCTTGCTAGAATGACATTTGTTTGGTCTCAGTGTCAGAACCCCTATTTTTAGTGCGTTTTATAGAAGTGTATACTTTTTCTGATTGCCTCTTGACGATCTTTCCCTAAAATGCTATTTTGTAAAAAAGGTAGCGGAAACGTCCCTTTCTGTCTCTCCCTCGCGAGGGGTCTGTACTTCTTTATCACCTAACTCATGCCGATATCGGTCATCTATGATCGTCAATCGATCATCACATTCCTGAAAGGAGCGTTTTATGAAAGAAACCAAAAGATCACACAAAAAGTCTTTCAAGAAGCCCGTAAAGAAATTTCTCGTTATGTCACCACTGGCAGACCCGGTGGTAGGAGCCATTTTCAGCAGTATGGAACAAGCCGGACTGGCTGCTGAAAGTTTGATTAGCAGTATACTTCGTGAAGAAGGGTACACACTAGGCAGAGTCACCAATGTGGTTCCGCAAATGTACTACAAGACTTACCCCGGTATGAGAGGCTGTCGCGTAGATGTATATGCTGACACAGTAGACAAAGAAAAAGTCATAGTCGAAGATCACATCCGTATCTACAACGTAGAACTACCAAAATTCCGAGAGCAAGCGCATGATTTAAGAAAGCCGCTAGATGCATGGCTTTACCTGTTAGACACAGCACACCAAAAGCAAATCAGCTTGGAAGAGGTGATCAAAATGGAACCAATCCTACATGAAACAATTGATCTTGATGCCGGTCTGAAGCAATTTACGGAAGGGTACAGCAGAGCTTCGGCGGATCCCAAGATACAAGAGGAATATCGAAAGTATTGTAGTGAGATCCTCAGAGTGACCGGAATGTTTCGTGCTGCGGAAGCAAAGGGAGAGGCTCGGGGTGAAGCTCGGGGTGAAGCTCGGGGAAAGGCTGTGGGTCTTGCGGAGGGAGAAATGAAGGGAAAGCTTGATGAACGATTACGATCGATACAGAACTTGATGGAGACCACATCCATGTCCGCAGAGCAAGCAATGAAAGCATTGAAAATACCAGAATCAGAAATGCCAAACTATATTAATCTGTTAAGTGAAACTCATGAGATTGAACACACCGATTAATTCATACTCTCCAGCCTTCAACAATACACATCCTTTCCGCTCTATACGATTCGAACTCTCCTGACCCATTAACTTTCCATGCTCTCAATTCGCGGAATGAAGGTTGGATCGTAATGTTTTTTCAATCCTTTCTGAATAGTGTCCAGACGATGATATTCGATATGAGCCAGGGATGTTTCTAGGCTTTGAAGATAATTGGTAACATCCCAATATAACGCCAACAGTACCGTCATGCCACGTAGCGATTCATCTTCGATATAGAGTTTGTATGCACTCAAGTAATTCACGGTTCTCATAGCCTTCGATATCACCGCAAGAGTCGTATCCCCCGACTTTAAAACGAAATAAATCCCTTTGCGTCCGAATCCAATCTCGTATGCTTGCAACGAAAGTTCACCCCAGAAAATATTGTATCGTATGTATCTGGAAAATATTCCTTTGCCAACAATCTGGGTTGTAATTTTCCCCGGCTGTCCATCCATGCACAAATTTCCTAACGCAGCAACTACGCCGTCCGGATTGGAGAGAGCGTATGTCCATGTTGGTACGCACAGCTGCATAGAAGAGGAAAAGACCTTGATCTTTGGGTCGATGCTTTTTTGATTGTGAACCGGAAAACTTGCACTTCCGACAATAGAATCTCTTTGCGTGATGGTATATGTATATTCGGGAGAACGTGAAATGCGTTTTAATTCTAGTATCATGGCAAGCCTGCTTTCATATTTTCATGCTCTGCGTATATTCTCTAACTTTCCCGAGTCCATTAATCAATTATTTACAAATTAACGCGTCTAATTGGTCGTCGCTCCAAAATTCATTTGGAAATCGCTCTTTTATGCCATTTTCTTTTGCTTTTCGTAAAAGTTAAAATTTCTATCGGTTGAGAGGACTGTTTCAAAGGAAAAATCGTCACAGTGCTTTTTCCAGAACCATTAAGACCTGCAATGCACAAAAGAATCGAACGGCGATTAATATTCATATTCATCAATGTACTCCCTCGTACCATCAGCATTCTCTAAATAGGCACGTCGGGTTTTTGTGTCATAACCTGCGGTGGGGAAATGGTGTTTTTTTGCATTACTTAATTCGGATGATACTGCATTCGCAAAAGCATTCGTCACATCATTTGCAGAAAGACCACCGCCTATACCAATCGACTTTGTGCTAACAGAGAATGG
>JAISHZ010000059.1 GCA_031262285.1 Lachnospiraceae bacterium
CCAATCGTTGTTTCATCCCCATTGAAAATTGTTTGACCTTTTTCTTCCCGGTTCCGGAAAGCCCTACCTGTTCTAAAAGCGTTTCCGGCTCTGTGTGAGAACGCACGCCCATCGCCAAACACTTTAATTTCAGATGATCCATCGCGTTCATATTCGGATAGAACCCCGTAGACTCGATCAAACTACCGATTCGTCCCAGTTGCCTTGTAGCTTGTTTGCTGTTCTCTCCAAACAACTGAAAAGAACCGGATGTGCTTCCTGCCAAACCGGATAGGATCTTCATCAGAGTGGTTTTACCGGCACCGTTTCGTCCGATAAGCCCATAAATCGCACCTTGTTTGACGTGAATACTGACATTGCGCAGTGCGGTGACTTTTCTGTAGCGTTTCGTGAGTTGATCGGTCGTTAATAAATATTCCATTTTGCTCCTTTCTAAGCTTGCGTCATTCTTGCCTCTGTGTCTTTCTGTAAGACATCATAACAAGCAAACGCCAAAAGAACGCCAAGGAAGTATAAAGAAACAGTAAAGATCCTGTACCGATTATTTTGCCAATTTAAAACCGATTCCCCATACCGTTTCGATGTATTCTTGCGGTGTGTTTTGTTTGATTTTTTTGCGAATATTACTGATATGAACATTGATCGTCTTATCTTCTCCGAGGTAGATATCGCTCCAAGCGTAATCATAAATCTCTTGTTTGGAGTAGATACGACCGGGATGAGATAATAGAAGTTCCAGAATTTTGAATTCTTGACGGGTAAAAAGAATTTCTCTGCCACACACGGTGACGTTGAAATTGGAGGTGTCCAGTTGCAAATCTTTGTAAACAAGAAGAGATGGACTTTTATCATCTTGTCCAATAAAACGGCGAATCTGTACGGCGACACGTGCAAGCAATTCCGGAAGTTCAAAGGGCTTTGTCATATAGTCTTCCGCACCCGCACCCAGTAAATCTACTTTGTATTCTAACGTATCTTTTGCGGAAAGCACTATGACGGGTGTGCTGTGTTCTTGACGAATCACCGACAACACAGCTTTCCCATCCAGTCCGGGAAGCATGAGATCCAACAAAATGAGGGAATAAGTCTCATGCTTGAGATAAAGAAGGCTTTCCGTCCCGGAAAAAGCCTGTGTACAGTGGTACCCGGCTTTGCTTAGCGCTTCATAGATCAGATTGTTGATGTCGGTATCGTCCTCGACGATCAAAATAGTTTCCCCCATTGATTCCTCCATCGAAGATGACTCGTTGCGATTCAAGACTGTATCCTGCGCAGTCTAGAATCACAACGGTTTCTCCATTCATACGAAGGCAACACTGTTTTCTGTATAGGTCGCTTCGATACTTGCCCCGGGGAGTACATGTTTGCGTAGGATCTCTTCTGCCAGCGCATCCTCGATCACAGACTGTACCGCACGTTTTAAGGGTCTGGCACCCATTTTTTGGTCGGAATATTTGGCAATTAAATGATCTTTTAAGAGATCGTTAATCGATAACTGAATGTCAAGCTGCGTAGAACAGCGTTTTGTCAAATTCTCCGCCAATAGATCGACGATCTGACGCAGATTTTCTTTCGTCAGTTGATGGAAGACGATGATTTCGTCGATTCGATTAATGAATTCGGGTTTGAACGATTTTTTGACCTCTTCCATCACAGCGGATTTCATTTTTTCATAATCTTTTTGTTCACTGCTTTGCGCAGCAAAACCCAGATTCTTGGGATCGACGATCCGTTGCGCACCGGCATTGGAAGTCATCACCAAAATGGTGTTTTTGAAACTGACTTTCCGACCTTTGGAATCCGTGATATGTCCGTCATCCAGAACCTGTAACAATACATTAAAGACATCGGGATGCGCCTTTTCGATTTCATCAAATAATATGACGGAGTAGGGATTGCGGCGCACTTTTTCGCTGAGTTGACCGCCTTCGTCAAAGCCGACGTATCCGGGCGGAGAGCCGATCATCTTAGAGACAGAGTGCCCTTCCATATATTCGGACATATCCACACGGATCATGGCATCTTCGGAGCCAAACATCGCTTCCGCCAGAGCCTTGCATAGCTCGGTTTTGCCGACACCTGTCGGACCGAGGAATAGAAATGACCCGATTGGTCGATTGGGATCTTTGAGTCCCACTCGCCCGCGCCGTACAGCTTTCGCGACAGCGCTTACTGCTTCTTCCTGCCCGATGACCCTTGTATGCAAAATGCTTTCCAGTCGTAACAGTTTTTCGCTTTCTTTTTCCGCTAGTTTCTGTACGGGAATCTTGGTCCACATCGCTACTACTTCTTCAATATCATTTTCTACGATGGGAATGGGAGATAAGCGATCCTGTTTCTCCATGCGCTGTTTGAGTCGATCGTGCTTTTTCACCAAATCATCCTGCTCTTTACGCAGTTCATGCGCCAACGCGAGATCTTGTGCGCGAAAAGCATCTTCCATTCGCACATCTAGTTGTTTGATTTGCTCCAGAAAGAGCTTTTGCTTGTTTGGTTTACTAGCAGTGCGTAGTCTTGCGGCTGCGGAAGCTTCGTCGATCAGATCAATCGCTTTATCGGGTAAATTCCGGTCATTGATATAGCGATTGGAAAGCGTTACCGCTGCTTGAATCGCTTCCGGAGTGATCATTACTTGATGATGATCTTCGTATTTCGCCTTAATACCATCCAATATATGGATAGCCTCTGCTTCTGTCGGTTCTTCTACATTGACCGGCTGGAATCGACGCTCCAGTGCTGCGTCACGCTCTACATATTTGCGATATTCCGCAGCTGTCGTTGCGCCAATCAATTGGATCTCACCACGCGCCAGTGAAGGTTTCAAGATATTGGAAGCGTCGATCGCTCCCTCAGCACCGCCTGCGCCGATGATGGTATGCATTTCATCCAAAAAGAGAATGCAGTCGCCGCTGTCGGTGACTTCTTTGATGACACGTTTGATTCTTTCTTCAAACTCGCCGCGATATTTACTCCCCGCTACCATGCCCGGCAAATCCAATGTCATAACACGTTTGTTTTCGACAGTGTAGGGAACATCGCCCGAAGTGATACGGAGCGCAAGCCCCTCAACGATCGCGGTCTTTCCGACTCCGGGTTCACCGATTAAGCAAGGGTTGTTTTTGGTGCGGCGACTGAGAATCCGAATGACACGTTGAATCTCTTCGTCTCTGCCAATCACCGGATCTAATTTGCCGAGTTTTGCGAGTTGTGTCAAATCGCGACTGTACTGCGCCAAGATAGAGGGCTTCCCTCTGCCACCGCGTCGCATCAAATCTTCCTTATACAAATTTGGATCTTGCCCGATGGCAAGAAGTAAATCGACGTACAATTTTTGTACAGATACGCCGATGGTGGCTAGCAGTCGAATCGCGACATTTTCGCCATCGCGGATCATAGCCATTAGGATATGTTCTGTTCCGATGGTGGTATGTCCAAAACGTTGTGCCTGTCGCTGTGCTTCTTCTAATACTTTTTGAGCACGAGGAGAATAGGCTCCGCGTTCTTTGGTGATCAAATCCCCTTTCTCAGAGAGGATTTCTTCCATCATTTCGGTGATTCGTTCTACGGTGACAGTATTGTCGATAAGGACTTTTGCCGCAACCCCGGATCCTTCTTTGAGGAGCCCGATCAAGATATGTTCGGTTCCCACATATCCGTGATGGAGCTGTTTGGCGCACCTTTGCGCCTGTGTCAGAGCGTTTTTGGCGCGCTCTGTATAGTTTGCCTGCATCAGAATTTCCCTCCATAATCGTCATATATCTCTTCAATCAATGCGTGTATCTCCGCCTTGGTGATATTCTTGCACCGACTTCGCGCCAATGTTTTTTGCAAGTCTCTCTTGACGTCTTCGAGTGCTTCCAGATGATCGGTAGCAAGTGCGATGACAGCTCCTTTGCGCCGATCTACACGTACGTAGCCTTCTTGTTTTAATATTGTATACGCTTTATTTACTGTATGCATATTGATTCCCACTGTATCAGCCAGCTGCCTCACACTGGGAAGGGAGTCGCCTTCTTCCAATTGAGAAGTGGCGATGCCCAGAATGATCTGATTGCAAAGCTGTAGATAAATCGCTTCTTCGCTATTAAAGTCAATTTCGATATACGTTTCCTCCACCTCCTTGTAAAGTGACGGAACCATTCACTAAACAGATCCTTTTCTGTGATACATATCATAACACAAGATGTCGATTCGTCAATCTTTTTTGTGTTTGTAAAGCTTATACATAGTTACTATTCACGCGTTCGCCGATCTACGTTTGAAGATCGGTGTATACCGGACGAACCGCGCAGAGCCAAGGGGAGTTTTGGGTGTTAGACGCTCTGAGCGTTCCGATGAGCCCAGAGCAGTGAAAATGCGCGCACAAGCAAGCGCTCATTTTCACTTGGTCTCATCTCCACAGAACGTATAACACCCAAAACTCCC
>JAISHZ010000066.1 GCA_031262285.1 Lachnospiraceae bacterium
TCGTATGTTTTCCATACATGATATATATTCGGTATCCCGCTACCTGCACGCTCTCCAATATCCAATAAGTTGAACATCTTCATTAGTACAGCGTTTCGCGGAGCAGAAAACCCACCACAGATCGCTTCTTCTATCCGAATACGCAGACTGCCCGGATTTTCGAATGATATTTTTTCGAAATCGCTCTTCACGACCAAACCACCTTCGCCATAGTAGTCGGCATTGATGAGGGTGTTTGCAAGCGCTTCGCGCAGTGCTTTGTGAATCGGCGTATCATCTATCCGAATCGCTCCCTCCAGTCTAAACGGCACCTTTATATTTGGATTTTGTATGAGTTTATTGTATGTTTTGAAGAAAAACATAAACAGATTGCCACTCCATTCACCGGATGTAGAAGTAATGCGATCAGTCCAACGCAGATTAGCGTCGAAATGCTCTTGATAATCCAGAAAGTAACTGGGGTATTCATGCACGATTTCATTTTCGAAGCCAAACATTAAAAGACCTGCTGCGGTAGGATGTAACTGATCGTCATCGCCGCGTCCCAACGCACCTAGCTTAAAGAGAAACTCATCGTCGTCTAGTTGTTCCCATACATGCTCGGGTCTGGAGCGCTTCATCGCATTGCGATATGCATGAATGGTGTCATAATCGAAGACAGAAAAGGGTGATTTCTCTAAAACCAACATGTCTTGTGTGGTCTGCGCACTATCACGCAGCATAGCCTTCACATTTGGTTTCGTACAACGATAATCACCCTCGCCATTTCGTCTATAGGCATTCCAGATATCGTTGTTGAGATATACCGGTTTATCCGTCCTTTCTGCTCGCGGAACATCCATCGCGATGATAGTCTGATCGCCTTGTTGTAGCATCTGAATGTTTCGCTCGCGCAAAATATTGACGCTGACTTTCTGTGAGTTGTTGACTGTGTTCCATATGTCATGCAACAGTTTGTCGGGATTGTTTACGCCTAGTGGATTTAGCGTACCATCCGGGTTTTCATCCACGCCCAATAGGATGACTCCACCATTAGTATTTGCGAATGCACTGTAAGTTTCCCACAGATTGTTTGGTAAACCTCCTGCTGCTCTTTTTGCTTCTAATTGATTGTTTTCACGGTATTTGAAAAGCTCGTCCCATTCGATCACTAATGGATCCTCCTATACGACAGCCTTATGAATGAGTTGGTGTAACTCTAATGAAATATTGATTTGATTCATTCTAGTTTTCTATCGTATAAAAGTCAATAGAGACAATGATTGACCCGAAATCGACATAGACACCTAATACTCAATCCTCGTATCAAGATTTACAAAGTAAGCTCCTCAAGACAAATTTCGCAAAAGTAGCAAACTTCAATGGCTAAAGACACTCATGTATGGTATATTTATAGAAACCAAAGGTTTCTATAATCGATGTGCGGCGCGAGATCAGCGCCTTTTATGTGAATCTGATTCGTAGCTTCTCATAAGATAGACTATAGCGGTATTCACGATAGAACTTATTGCATTAGACAATGACAGGAGCGATATGAAGCAAAAATTACCGATTGGTTTAGATGATTTTCGAAAGCTTCGCGAAAACGACTATTACTATGTTGATAAATCTATGATGATAGGCGATTTTTTGGAGAGCGGTCGCCCGGTGACATTGATTACCAGACCGAGGCGTTTTGGTAAGACGTTAAATATGTCCATGTTCCGGGAGTTTTTCGACATCACTAGGGACAGTGCAGCGATTTTTCATGGATTATCTGTCATGAAAACATCTTTCGCCGACCAAATCAATAGCAAACCGGTGGTTTATCTAACCTTCAAAGATAGTCACGGTGCAAACAGTGCGCAGTGCAAAGATAGTTTAATTGATGCTCTTTTCCCGGCGTACCAAAAGTATTATGATCTCTTTGCCGATTCTGTAGATCCGCATGATTCTCATTACGTGAGATTTTACCAAACCTTTGATGAATTGCTCCACGCCAATATATCTTGGAGCCGTTTAAAGCGCAGTATTTTATGCCTATTGGAAACTGTAAAAGCATTTTACGGTAAATTGCCGTTGTTACTAATTGATGAATATGATCAACCGTTGATTTCCGCTTATCGTTATGGATATCGCGAGGAACTAGAGGGTTTTTTTGAAAGCTTTTATGGGCAGGCGCTAAAAGGTAATGATTCCCTTGATCAGGCTTTACTCACCGGGATTCAACGCGTTGTAAAAGAAAGTATTTTTTCAAATCTGAATAATGTAAATGTCTATACTGTTCTCCACGATACGTATGCGACATACTTTGGACTGACGGAATCTGAATGCGAGAAGCTTTTATCGGATTATGGCGTAGCGATCAGCAATGAGATAAAGGATATGTATAATGGGTATCAATTCGGCGACACTGCCATTTACAACCCATGGTCTATATTGAATTACGCGGATGAGAAGAAATTGATACCCTATTGGGTGAATACATCGGCAAATGCCTTGATTTATCAAGCTGTCGCCGGAGCGGACGCCACGTTTTATAAGCAATTTGACGAACTCATCCAGACCGGCAGCACCGAAGTGTATGCGAAGTTGGACACCTCTTTTATGGAACTGGCCAATACCTATACTTTGTGGGGGTTATTCATAAACGCCGGTTACCTGACAGTGACTGAATACAATTGGGATAATGGGCAAATGAAAGTCCGCATTCCTAATCAGGAAGTATATTCAGAATTTCGGATGATCGTCGCCGAACACACTCGAATCGGCGAGGTGGATTTACAGAAAATGTTCGATTGCTTATTCGTTGGAGACATGAAGGAATTCCTGTCACTGTACGAAACAATCGTTCTCACCTGCACGAGTTATCACGATGCTCGCGAGAATGCATATCACATGCTATTTTTAGGAATGTGTGTTTCTTTACGAAAACTATATCGAATTAGCAGTAATCTGGAATGTGGAGACGGCAGAAGCGATATCACCATGGAATCCTTGTCCGCACTAAGACCCCATTTTATTTTTGAATTTAAGCAGGGAAAAGATCTGGAGATATTGAAAAAAGAAGCATTGGAACAAATCGTGTCGCAACGGTATTATGCATCCTTATCCGGTGAGGTGGTATGCGTTGGCATCGCACACGATCTCAAACGATGCGCGATGGTATATCAGAAGATAACGGTGGAAAGCGGTAAGCGAACAGCGTGAGTCTGATATATTAGAATCATATTATGGTGCCTGATGGCGAATATTGAGTTGATACTGACAACCATGTTGATGGATGATCGCATGGTTGTCAGTATTCATTTTTGCTTTCAAAATGGTCTGTCATACGGTAGAGGGTTATTCTGCAATACTATTGCCCTGTGCGTACAGTCACCATCTACAGGATGAAAAGCGCCCCAAACATCCGGTGGTCGACCGCAGGGTCATATTGAAGATACCCTATGCGTAGTGCTTCTTCCATAATAACGTCTCGTGACATATAAAAGCTTGATGTTGTCGAAAATTCAGATTTGATTGCACGAGAAGCAAAAATCATGTAAAATTTCTCCGTTGCCGCACCTACTCTGACAACAGAGAGGAGGTGAACATATATGATAAACCGTTTTATGGATTTTATATCCTCTGTTGTGATAGGTCTTGTGTTATACATGATCTGCAAGTGGTTAGACGAGGACAAGCGGTAACAAGTTCAAGTGAAAACCCCAGAGTGGCTGCTCTGGGGTTTTCTTTTGGTGAACAATGATAAACCGTTTTGGATTTTTCGTCCTAATGGTAACATGGATCAACCGAAATTTCAAGCACTATCATTGATTATCATCAAAAAAATCTGTGTTGTAGAAATAACACAATCATCAAGCAAAAGTCCAGGGTAAAAGGAACTCATGTGTGGTAGACTAGTGCTGTATACAACCGCGATTCCTACTTTTCATAAATCGGCGTTAGCATTTTATATTATAGGAACCAAATACGGGTTCCT
>JAISHZ010000119.1 GCA_031262285.1 Lachnospiraceae bacterium
TTTTCATTTGTCCATGCGGGGCAACGTTTTCGCATTTCGGTTCGCGCTCGCTCTACAATTTCAAAGAACCGCTCTTGATCCAAATCTAGTTCCCGTAACATAAGCTCCTATCTGTGCGCACTCTTATCAAGGTGTGAAAGCGCACTCTACTGAATCGATGTGAAAGTGATCTCGTGCTCCCCTTCCCTGACCCAAAAGAAAGGGGTTGCAAGTAACACTTCTGTCTCCACAAAGTATCTTTTTTCTCCATACCCCACTCGCTTTTCATAGCGAAGAAGCATTTGGGGAAGCGCAAGGATACCCAGGATCTGCCCCAGTCGGTTGGTTAACATCATTTTGCCGGGCAATACTCCGATTCCCTGTCCGACACCCAGACTCTGCGACAGGATCTGTTCCATTTTGGTCCTGACTTGATAGGGATCGGCATTCTGATCTAGCAAAACTTCTGCAAAAACACTAACGTATATTGGATAAGCTTCTTTGATCAACAATCTTCCATTTCCTTGCAGGATAGAAGGGATTCGCGGTATCAAAAACTGACGGATTTTCGCTTCCAGTTGATCGAATGGCGTGCTTGGTGCCACGTACGCTTGCTGCTTTGCGTCGTCTTTTCCGACGATGGTGAGTAGGACTGTTCCCTTTTGTCCTGTAGTGGCTCTGCAAGCGACCAATTCCGGAAAGTTGCAGAGTAACAATTCCTCGTAATCTCTTGCAGTAAACGCCCGCTCACGCAATTTGAGGCTTCGACCGAAGCGGCGGATCGTTCTTTCCTCTGATTCTGTATCCTTCCCTCCGTAAAAAGGCAACGGATTGGTCACCGATCGAATGTAACCAATACTCCTTTCCATCTCTGTCAGGCTGTGTGCTGCCAGATTGCCCGCTTCCCCACCGAGTACTGCACGTACCCCTACCACATTGGGGAGGATCGTCTCGATCTGAGGAAAAGAATTGGTTCCTGTGACATTCGTGATCCGGAGCCAGTACAGGTCTTGTCCAAAAATAGACTGCTTTTTCATAGAATGTGGTTTTCGGATCCGCACGATCCCTGTTTGATGCAACTGTTGTGTTTCATCAAATACGCGAAGTTCCTCAAATCCATTTTTTCCATGTCCTTCCCACTTGAGGATCCCTTTTGATTTTCCTTTTTTCTCCTTTGCTACAAAGAAAAGGGAGGTGTCGAGAAGCTCTTTATTCGCAACCATGCCGGACGCGCGCTCGCCAAACGGATTTTGTGCAAATCCCAAATAAATGGCTTCTTGAAGGTCGTTTGTTGTTGTAAAAGGGTGAATCTTCTTCCCTTCAAGCAGCGTTTTGCGTGATAACATCTTACGAGATACTTGATTGCACAAAATCATTTGCGAAGGCAAATTGTGACTTTCTCGGACTTTTTCATATTCATAAGATAGGAACGTATCAGACAAAATAGGGATACAAGCATATCCGTTCCACTTCCATTCATGATTGATCTCGATAATCTTGGCTCGTATGAAATACGACTCTCTTGGCATCCCCAAGAAAGGTTGTATCTCTTGCGGACAGCGAAACTCCATCCGACACCGTCTGATAGCTCCTTCTTGGTACGCAAAAATACGTGCATACTCGTCTCCTGCAAAAAGACGGACAAATCCCTTGCCATTATAATATTCCCACAGCACTTTGCTAATCGAAACATCATAGAGAGGCTCCCCTTCGAGTTGCGATTTCGTCATAACCAATTTCCACGCGGGTTCCTGCTGCGTATTGGTGCTCAGCGGGATCTTTTCAAATCCCAACGAAAAGCTTAGGGTGATCTTCGCGCCTCTTTGAGAGAGTACTTCCGAAGAACCAAACAGCACCTCCGCATATCGGACGATACGATCTCCAAAGGGACGATAGGAATACGGATCGCATTCCACCCCTTCTCCATAAATCACTTGCGGCCGAATCTGCTGTGCTTTGGATACCATGTATACAGCATCAAACGCAAAATCCGCAAACGCCTCTATTTTGCGAGCACACAATTTGAGAGAGACCTCAGGGGGTATTTCCTCTTCCATTGGCGTCTCCACGTTGGTTAAGCAAAGAGCACCGTCGGCTGTCAAACTGCGTTTGACCGTTCTATGATCTGAAAAGGAAACCATGAGTAGTTCTTCGGACAACAGCGCTTCCATTCGCGATCCGGTTACATATTCTTGATCGTTGTCCGTAAAATACAGTTCTACACTCCCTCCTGTCGGTAAACGGAAGTGACTTTCGTGATATAAGCTCATGCTATGTTCTTGCAGGTTTTCACCTTTCGCGGAAAAAGGGACAAACCCACTGCCGTCTTGTAGTGTCTGCGTACAATCTATGATGGTATCCAACATACCACTCACTTGAAACAGCTTCGTGATCCGTGCCGGAGTCACCGATACCGGGGCTGTCGTGTGAAATAGCTGTCCAGCGCCCGACACCACGAACCCTTCGGGTACCACCGCTCCGCATACGGCTGATTCCGAAATCAAAAATGCGGCGTACCCTTGTGCGAAATCGGCAGGTAACGCTTCGGCTCCCAACAGATTGAGCAAATGAATGCGATTTTTGGTTGGGATTTGCTCCGCCAAACGGAGCGTATCCCCATACAAGAGAGAAAACACTTCCACAAGCCCCATCCCGAAATCTATGGTGCCTTCCTCCGCTTCCTCTATCTCTCCTGCTCTCCCTGTGTCGCTTGTACCGTCTGCTCTTACCCCTCCCCATTCCGGGAGAATCGACTGTGCAAGGGTGCAGATCTTCTTTTTTATCATTATTTGATCTTCCATCCTGCGCTCCTTGTTACGAAAGTCCCTCGTGAAGATAGAAGGGATATACCATGTTATATGGATTGTTGGTCGCTCTGACCACATAGGAAATCAAGATCAATAACTTCCCATCTTCTTGTAGGGGTGACTGCGCGTTTACTTCTACCTGCGTGATGCGCGGTTCCCACATTTGAAGCGCTTCCAAAACAGTATTTTCTATTTTGCGTCTATTTGTGCGATCCGGTACACAAAAAGCATACATTTGGATATCGCAGCCGAATTCCGGACGCATTACCCGCTCTCCTTTAGCAGTTCCCAAAATGATCGTGATCGCTTCTTGGATGTCCTCCTCATAGTAGGAGAGCTTTAATTTTCCGGTCATTTCATCCGCACGAATCGGAAAAGAAAGTCCTACGCCCAAAAAACTTTTTGCCGAGTTGAATCCGGTATCTGTCATGTTCCTCATCCTCTCCGTTTCGTGCCTTCCATGCGCTTGTCGTGATCAATTAATCTGTGTCATACTCCCTTTGAGCGCCGCGATTCCGCTGCTTTCCAGTTTCAGCGAAGCATTCGCCTTGACTTTGCATTCTGACTTTGCTTCCATAGAAAGCGTATTGGCTTCTATCTTGGCAGTGCCTCCTTTGAGCGTCAGACTATTGCTTGCATCCACAGTAATCTGATCCGCTTTGATTTCTACACCTGAAGAAGTGAGAGAAATCAACTCTTTGCCATCTATCTGAAAAGATAAGCCCTTCTCTCCTTCCAAAATACAGGAGCCATTTTGAAAATCGATCGACA
>JAISHZ010000148.1 GCA_031262285.1 Lachnospiraceae bacterium
TCTGGTGACGGGGAGAAAAGCAATAAACTGATCAAAGCGATGGATGCATATACTACCTTCATCAATGTGGCGCCCCTCGCTCGACGATCTTACCAAAAAGGAGTCAACTGGTATCTTCAAAAACATGCACCATTAATCCATATTTTTTTGAATACTGCAATTGATATGGTTCCAGCACCGCCGATCCTGTTTCATTTACTATTAAGAAAAGCTCACCTGTCAGCCAATGATTCTTCTGCCATAAGGGTACACAGACTTTGCTGCTTTCCTCTAGCGCACTAATCTGCGCATAATGAGAACACTTAGATGGCAGACGCAGTGTGTGCTTCGCGATTACCTTTGCCAAATCATCAGATACTTCTCCACTAGGTAATACCGTTCCATCCATCAGTTCGTATCGTCCCTGTTTCTCCTGTATCAATATCACTTCAAGCGAATCCTGCGTATCTCTAACCGCGGCTTTTGCCTTTTTATCTTCCGCATCATCCTGTATAGAAGAAACAAGCAGACCTTCCATCGTTTCCGACGGATCCAACCAAGGTCTATGCAAACAGAACGTTTCAGCACGTCTATCTTGCTCCTGCCTTTTTTGATCCCAATTATTCTTGGCGATTTGGATTTCGTCGCTCAAATTCAGTCCGCCATATACTTTCTGTACCAACTTCGGAATATCACGAGGTAAGTTGATCTGATCCGGTAATTTGGTGCGAGTTTGATGCAGTAAATATTCCCCATAAACATAGAGACTACCGGTTTGATCGGATGACTGGATTATGTAGCAGGTCGGCGTCAGGAGTTTGCTCGGACGCTTTCTACCCGAATGGCGGAAGAGTCGACCTAAGCGCTGTAACAGCAAGTCCATCGGTGCCAATTCAGTAAATAACACGTCAAAGTCAATGTCTAAAGATTGTTCTAGTACCTGAGTGCCTACGACAATTCTAAGATATGGTCTATCTCCTCGCCTGCCTAACTCCCGCCGCAGAATTTCTTCACGAGCCATGCGATCCGGCGTTAGGAAGCGAGAATGAATCAGGGTAACAGCATCACCAAAGATCGCTTCCAAAGAATGGGCAAGTTGCTGTGATTGTCCAACAGTGTTGCATATGATACCGGCAACCCCTCCATCTGCCAGTAGATTTTGAAGTATGGTTGCAACACTATCTTCTTCGCAGCTTTTCATAGAAATTGTTCGTTGCTCTTCTTTCCATGGAATCTCTAATTGTTTGATTTCGTTACCATTGGTATAGGTGATCAAAGGGTATGCCATGTAATCTGACCATTGCGTAAGTTCGGTTGTTGGAAGTGCGTCTTCGATTGTCCGGTTCGTGTCTTCTGCTCTCAAAATCGTGTCTTCATCCTGATTCAAATAATTCCCGATCAATTCTTTCCTTTTCTGTATGGGAAGTGTAGCGGACAGAACGATAACTGGGATCTTATAGACTCCCAACCAGCGCAGAGCTCGATCTAGATAATGACTCATGTAAGCATCATAAGCATGGCATTCATCAATAATCACGACTTTATTCGCTAAAGCCAGATGGCGTAACATCAGATGTTTTTGCTGTAACGCCATCATAAGAAGCTGATCAATCGTACCAACCACGTAATCAGCCAGCATAGCTTGCTTTCTACCTGTAAACCAAGGATGTACGATTGCTTCCTCTTCATCATCCAAATTCGCAGCGTTAGAAGCCTCTTTTAAGAGTGAAAAATCCTCATTCCACTCCGACTTCCCATGAACTAAATTTACTGTAGGCAAACCGTCCATTTCCAGATTCTTGATCCATTCTATTAAGCGCGGAAATATCCCGTCAGATGTGGCTTGAGTAGGTAGTGCAAAAAAAAGCCCTCCGGTTCCAAATTTGTTGGTAAATATTTCTGCCGCTACCAGCGCCGCTTCTGTCTTTCCCATACCCATTGGCGCTTCGATCACCAACATACCGGGTGAATCCATACTTGCCGCAGCCCGCAAAACCCCTTCCTGCATTGGATTTGGAGTAGGAAAATGGAATCTCTTTACATAAAGGTCTTCTCCCATCCAGCTATTACCCATGTCTAAACATATGGGTAGATCGACCCTATCCCAAGCTTTCTTCCCTCTAGCTGAATAGTTCCAAGTTATGAATTCAGCATCCTGTATGGAGACAAGAGGAAAAAAGTCTTCATTGCTGGCAAGCCAGTCCGCCATAATTAAAAGACCACACAAGATCACTTGACCCGGTAGATTAGGTGTTGGAAGCTCTGCGACATTTGTCACATCCGCTAATTGTAGAGCAAAATCAAATAAGGCTGTTTGCGCTTCTTTCCATTGTCCTACTCCCTTTTGCTTTGATGATATGAGTTTCTCGTCACTTCTATTCGCCGGAGTTCCATGGTGGGCACCTGCGATAACGGCAATATTTCGTTTCACTCTTTTATCTACTAAGATGGCTTGGGATATCGTTGCGTGAAGAACAGGCTTTCTATATGTATTAGATGCAGTGTCTTTGATAGGAAAACCCGCTGAAAGTATGTTTTCTATGATTTGACGATCAAGATCCGTTGGATAAAAGGTTTGCTGTTTCCCTTGAAAAGCCGGTGTTGCTTTACCTATATCATGTGTTGCGGCTAAGAAACGTAGTAATTTGTAAGCATCTTCTTCGTCGCATTGATTCTTAGATTCCGCCTCGCTCCAAGAAAGATTCTGAATGATCGCCGTTTTTGTTCCTGTTGGCAACCATTTACGCCACAATCGCCCTGCCATTTCCACGGTATCCGCCAAGTGAACCGTCAGTGGGAGCCACCGATTGTTGCCGTTTTTTGATTTCTTTGCCCATAGAGTTTGGAGTACTTCTGTTTGCATATGTATGAACCACCTTTTTATTCTCTACCCGCTTTTTCCATCATGATGCATAAAGGCGCTTTTCTTAAAAACTCATTTACTCCTGTCTTGCATCATTTTTCTTGAAAAATTGTGTTAGCTCGATATCTGATTCAACATACAATGCACCAATGTAGTAACAATTGTGAACAACTATTTTCCCTCTATCTTTTGTATACAGCTGAATTAACGAATCGTCGACATCATGAAGCAGATCGCCTTTAATAATACCGGGAACGTTGTCTTCCAACAGCTTACACTGCTTATAAAACAGTTTCTCGTCCGGTTCTGTACATATCGTATAATCATACTTGTATTTATGCATGTTATACCTCCAGTCTTAGAATATTATCGACACATTACTTCTTCTTAACAGATGTCTTGAGTATATCATCGATTAACTCCTCGCGCATTATTCCTTTTTCGCTCGTTTTCGGATCAGATCGGATTATTTCCGCATGTGCGTGGAACCACTATATGATACACCTATAAAATTATATGATCAAGGATCGTCCAAAACACAAGAGGAACGCATAGATGCGCACTCACTTAGTGATACATCACGAGCATCATCCCCGCATGTGCGGGGAACACTTATCATATTTTCCTTCTTTCTCCCGTTCTTCAGGTCGATTATTGATTGCATTTATTCGTTTTTTGCATTACAATA
>JAISHZ010000266.1 GCA_031262285.1 Lachnospiraceae bacterium
TGAGGGATTGGACGCAGACCGCATTGGTCGTGAACTTGCCGAAAGATTAACTGCGCAACTTAAAGAGAACGAGTGTCGATTGGAGCGAATCCGGGAATTCAAGGCAGGGCTGTACGAGAATATGATAAGCGGCAACCTATCTAAAGATGAGTACAAGTCCTTAAAATCCAAATACAACGAGGACGCTGATGAACTTGCTGCCGCTAGCGAACGGCTAAAACTAGAGATCGAAGACACGCTAACCTGCAAAAATGAGCGAATGGCGTGGATAGAGCATTTTAAGCAGTTTAATAACCTTGAATCCCTAGACCGCAGGACCGTTGCCATGCTCATACAGAGTATAAAGATCGTTGATAAAATGGAAATCAAGATTGAGTATAACTACCAGTGGGAATTTGAGACCGCACTGGCAATTCTACGAAAGGGGGTTGCATAAGATGGCGAGGAAAAGTCGAAAGAACCTTGATAATACTCCAGCTCCGCTTGTCATAGCGCAATCGGCCTTTCAGGTTGGCGCATATGTACGCCTATCCTCGGTTGATCGCAAGCAAGAAGGTGATTCCATTGAGAACCAACAGGCTATCATTCAGGCTTACATTGCCGAACACTCCGATTTGGAGCTGATAGACACGTACATTGATAACGGCGTGAGCGGTCAAATACTCGAACGCCCGGAGTTTCAGCGAATGCTCTACGATATGGAAAATGGCAAGATCAACGCCTGTATATCCAAAGACCTTAGCCGGTTGGGACGTTCGGCGATAGACACCGGTTATTATATTGAGAAATACTTTCCGACCCACAACATCCGCTACATTGCAATCAACGACAACTACGATTCCGCTGACTCTGGCAGCGGTGGAATTATGATAAGTCTCAAAAATATGCTTAACGAACAATATGCCCTTGAAGTTGGACGTAAGATACATGCCACAACGCAGATGAACATTAAGAACGGCTTTTTTGTGGGTGGATATGCCCCTTACGGATATCATAAAGACCCTGCGGACATTCATCATCTGATACCCGACCCATATGCAAGTAAGGTTGTCATGAAGATTTTCGAGATGTTCGACCAGGGGTATGGTGTTACCTATATCCTGAACTGGTTGAATGAGCAAAAGATAATGCCGCCGAGACTTTATCGCTACACAAACAGCGGCGATGTCAAGCTGGCAGCAAATAGTAACACGTTCTGGACGAATGCAGTTATTTCCTATATATTGACTAATCGTATCTACTGCGGCGATATGGTTCAAGGCAAAAGCGTCACCAAGCAATATGTTACTAAGCGGAAGGAAAGTGCGGATTTGGTAATAACCCCAAATACACATGAAGGGATAGTCAGCCGAGAATTATTTGCTGCTGTTCAGTCAAAGAGACGTAAATCACATGGATGTAAGGAACGCCCTACTCCCAGTATTTTCGCAAAGAAACTGTACTGTGGGCATTGCGGTTGTGCTATTCAACGTGATATGCGCAAGAACAAAGCATACACAACCTATTTCTGTATGGCACGCCGGTATCATGGTAGAGATGCTTGTGTCCCTGTCAGAATTGACGGCACAGAATTAAAAAGGCAAGTTCTGGTGTTAATACGAGAACAAGCACTTCGTTTTACAGAACTTCGCATTCCCATTCAAAACAAGGGAAATGCACCTATATCAGATGAATTGAAAAAGATTCAGCAAGAGTTAGGGCGAACCATCGGCTTTCTAAAAGGTCTATACGAGAGCCTTATGGATGGAGACATAACCAATGACGAATACACGGATATGAAGTTCGGCTATGAAACAAAAATCGAAACGTTAAAAAACCAAGAACGGGTGGTTCGGAATAAACTCCATGAGAAGTATTTAGCGGAATCAGTCCGCAATTTGGCAGATAAAGCTCTTTGTAACATCAATGGCATAGAAGATCTGACCGCTGAAGTGATTGACGCTCTGATTGAACGGATACAGCTCTTTCAAGACAACCACATCGAAGTGAAGTTTAAGTTTACGGAAGAAATCGCAAGCACGGAGGGCATAACCTAATGACTAAGTGTATAATTGCAAAGTATCTGCGTCTCTCAGTTGAAGATGAGAGAACAGAGAGCCTCTCTATTCCGAATCAGAGAATGATTCTTAATCGCCATTTTGAATCCCTAGACATTCCTAATGCCGAATACATTGAATTCGTAGATAATGGTTACACGGGAACTAATATGGAACGTCCCGCTATGCAGGAACTTCTTGAACTCGTGCGAAGCGGAGGTGTTCAGGTGATAGCCGTCAAGGATTTCAGCCGCTTCTCACGTTCATCTCTTGATAGCGGTTACTTTATCGAGCAAGTTTTTCCCCTGTATGGAGTACGGTTTATCTCTGTTAGCGATAACTACGACAGTGAGGATTACAAAGGTGACACAGGCGGCATTGATGTTGCGTTTAAATTCCTGATGCACGAGTATTACAGCAAAGATTTATCAATAAAGATAAAATCGGCGTATCGGGTTAAAAAACTAAGTGGAGAAGCGGTCAACAGTAGCGTTCCTTACGGTTATCGTCTAAACAATAGCAAACGATATGAACCTAATCCGGAAACAGCGGATATCGTGCGGCTTATTTTCAAAATGGCATTAGAAGGGAAAAAGACGGCTGCTATTCGTGACACTCTGATACAAAACAGGATACCGACTCCAATGGAATATATCCAAATGACAAGGGGTGATGATATAAAACCTAGCTGTCGATGGGGTACAGATGCGATTGTGAAAATTTTAAGAACAGAACAGTACACAGGAGTTTATATCGGTGGAAAATATAAGTCAGCGGCTGTTGGCTCAAATCAGAAGATAAAAACAGCTCCTGATGAGTGGATTATTATACCCGATAATCATCCGGCTATTGTTAGCAAAGAGGATTTTGATCACATTCAAAACGCGGAAATGGAAAAGAGAAATTCGTGCAACATTGAAGATAATACTTTCAAACAGCGTATGAAAAGGGATGGCAGTTCTAACGTTTTAAACCCGTTATATGGCTATGTTTTTAACAAAAAGCATGAACCTATAATCAATCCCCAAGCATCCAAAGCCATATGCGCCATCTTCGAATATACGCTTGGCGGTTTGAACGTCCCACAAATCTGTGAGAAACTTACCGAAGCAGGCTTCCCAACTCCGGGTGAGCAAAGGGCTCTCGATAGGGGCGAAAGCATCACTCTTGGCAAATCGTGGACTCGTGGTTCGGTCAATAAAATTCTGAGTGAACTG
>JAISHZ010000317.1 GCA_031262285.1 Lachnospiraceae bacterium
CACCTATTCAGTACTTGATACTATGACTATTCATCACCATTAGCTCTATCTTTGAGGTAAATAAAATCGTCAAATCCTTAAAAAATCTGTATTTGGAGCTTGACACATTAGGAAGGAGGTCTCCTATGCCGCCAAAAGCAAAAATCACAAGGGACATGATCATAAACTCCGCTTTTGAGATTGCACGAACGCAAGGAGCAGAAAGCATTAACGCTCGCTTAGTTGCGGAAAAGCTAAGCTGCTCGACACAACCTGTCATGTACCACTTTTCAAAAATCGAAGAGCTCAAACGAGCGGTGTATGATAAAGCTGACGAGTTTCATTCCGCGTATCTTATGAGTGTCGCGGACCAAACGGGCGAGCCTATGCAGCAAATCGGATTGCAATACATACGTTTTGCTGCGGAAGAAAAGCACTTGTTTCGCTTTCTATTTCAATCGGGCGCGTTTGTGGGCAAAACACTTGACGAGCTTATTACTGCCGAAGAACTGGAGCCGATATTCGCCATCATGCAGAAAATCGCAGAAGTTGACCGAAAACAGACTGTTTCAATTTTCCAGTCGGTTTTCTTGGTCGTCCACGGCTACGCCAGTATGCTTGCCAACAACGCGATGGAATACCATGAAGATTATGTGGTTTCTATTTTAGAGAGAGCATATATCGGAGCGATATATGCTTCAAAAAGGAGTGGTTCTGATGAAAAAACTATATGAAAAGAACGAGCTGCACTTTTCCTTGATATGGATTGTCCTATATGTTGTCTTATTCGGCGCTGCCGATACTATTTCAATATCGCTTGGCACGGAAAAATTGATCACTGTGCCGCTCTGTATTGTTATGTCCCTGCTTCTGTGGGGCTGGATAAAGAAGAATGGCGCAACAGAAAAATACGGTCTTGGCAGATTCACTGGTAACGTGCGGGAATATCTATATTTATTCCCGTCTGCGTGCCAACGGCACGCGTATCAATCAAATCGTTTGAAAGTTCTCTTACTTTCAAACTTCCTACCGCTCATACTTATTTCAACGACGAACCTTTGGGGTGGCTTCACGTTAACCCGCTCTCCACTTGAAACAGTGTTGTATATGACGAGTATGCTTTGCGTTGGGTTCTTGGAAGAAGTGATTTTCAGAGGATTCTTATTCAAGGCATTGTGCAAAGATAACGTCAGAACGGCATTTGTTGTTTCTAGTATATTGTTTGGCATAGGACATATTGTTAATCTTTTGAATGGTGCGGAAGTTTTTCAAACCCTGCTTCAAATCGTCTACGCAGCAGCAGTCGGCTTTATGTATACAGCCGTTTTCTACAAGGGCAAAAGCTTAGTTCCTTGTATCATCTCTCACGCTGTGATAAATATGACGAGTGTCTTTGCTACTGCGCCTAACGACTCGACGAGGATCATAACGACTATCGCATTGACCGTTATTTCGATTGGATATGCGATCGTACTCTTAAAGCCAAAGAAGGTGTAAACACTTTGGAAATTGGGATAGCCATGACTCTCAATACGTGCTATGATGAAAAAAATGAAACGATAAAGAAAGCGAGATCTGAAATGAACATCGGTTTCTTTCAAAGGGAGGGTTTATGTTTCAAGCAGCTCAGAATCGTTATGAGACGATGACCTATCATCGTTGTGGTCGTAGTGGTGTGCAATTACCCAAGGTTTCTTTGGGTCTTTGGCACAATTTTGGGACAAATTCCGATTACGATACCATGGTGCAAATGTGTAAAACAGCTTTTGATCATGGAATCAATCACTTTGATCTGGCAAACAATTACGGACCGGTTGCCGGAGCTGCAGAGGAGAATTTCGGACGGATTTTGTCGCAGGAGCTGGGCGATTATCGAGATGAGTTGTTGATTTCTACCAAAGCCGGTTATGATATGTGGCAAGGTCCTTACGGGGACTTTGGCAGCAAGAAGTATTTGGTAACCAGTTTGGATCAAAGCTTAAAACGCATGGGTTTAGAATATGTAGACATTTTCTATCACCATAGACCCGATCCGAACACATCGATCGAGGAAACAGCTGTAGCACTCGATGGTATCGTCAAAAGCGGAAAGGCGCTCTACATCGGTTTGTCGAATTACAATCAAGAGCAGATGGAAGCGGCGATGGTTTATTTTCGCGAATTGCATACACCCTTCGTGATCCAGCAGCGACGCTATTCCATCTTGGATCGCACCATCGAAAGAGACGGTACCAAAGCCTACTGCGCCGCGCAAGGCATCGGGATGATCACTTTTAGCCCGCTAGAGCAAGGGTTATTAACGAATCGCTATTTACATGGCATTCCTGCGGATAGTCGCGTGAGAAAAGAGGGTAGCTTTCTGCATGAAGCCAATCTCACGCAGTCAATCATGAACAAAATACGCGCTCTGGATGAGATTGCCGCAAATCGCGGTGAATCCTTAGCGCAGATGGCTCTTTCATGGATTCTACGTGATGGAGAGGTTAATAGTGTACTCATCGGAGCTTCCAAGCCTACGCAGATTCTAGACAATTTGGGGATACTTTCGAGCGCTCCCTTTACACAAGATGAATGTACACGTATTGATCAAATCGTACTATGATCTTCGCTCGCTTTTGAAACATCTACAAAATCTCTTTTGCAGCTTCTCATAAAAGGCGCTGTCCTTGCGCTGTCAATATATTACAGGAACCTGTACTTGGTTCCTGTAATATATTTATGTTAACCTCCTCTGTTTTTTCCCACTAAATTCGCTCATACCGTAAAGAATCAATGTTTTGGCTATTTTTGAGATGATATTTTTAGTCGGAATGACAACAAACCTTTTTCAACATATAACTCAGTATCCATGCATCTTTCCAGGGTTGAGTCGGAAAAATTCAGGAAGTTAACAATTTAACGGATGGGTGCGAATTTATTATTGAAATAAAGAAAAAAATGGCTAATATTGATTTTGACACTGTTACCACAATGCTTGCCGTTTTTATCGGAATGTTCCGATAATTTTAGCATGAAATGACATCGACGAGCCTAAATCAAAAACCGACACTGAGCGAACCGACGTTCAGTGTCGGTTATTTCTTGA
>JAISHZ010000328.1 GCA_031262285.1 Lachnospiraceae bacterium
ATTCTAGGCGGTATTTCGGAAGAAACCACCACCGAAGAAAAAATGCAATTGATTGAAAACGCTCTGAATCAAGTGGTGACTGCGGATTGGCTTTCTACCATATCTCAATCCAGAGATGAAAGCGAGAATGGCAATAGCTATACAAACGCCACGGCTTGGGGAATGTTGATGCAACTTGAAGAGACCATAGCTTCTCTAACCGGTACGAAAACCATAGTGGAAAATGAAAGTGGTGAAACTGTAACGGGAATACAGGTGCTGAATGCGTTGCTTTCGGTTACAGCCGGTTCAGATGCTCTAATTGTAGCAGATCGAACGACTCCTCCTGCTACCTATGATGACTTTGAAAATGCATTTGCATATCATTTTAGCCTATACGACGTTTCAAAGGGCAATGTTCATCAGCTGTTGAGAGTACCTGTGATCTTAGTGATCCCGATCCCGGAAACCCTAGATCTCACCAAACCGATCTATGTACTACATTATCCGGATGGTGCCGCTACGTATGACAAGATTTTGCCGTCAGTCGTGGACGGAGACAAGATAGAAATCCTTGCGGATAGTTTCAGTACCTTCGTTCTGGTGAATGAAAAGGATCAAACACAAAATAATAATCCCAATTCAAGCAGTAACACAGCTTCGGGTGCACAAGATACTCAAAATGTACCTTCTGTAACGGAGAACAGTCCAAAGACATATGATGGATCTACAGATTTAGCAACCTATTTCTTCTTCATTAGCTTAGGAGCAGCGGTATGCATCCTCTGGTTTATCGTAGGAGTGGAGATTTACAAACGAAGAAAGCATTAACACGATACGACAAAGTAATAGAGAAGGAGGCTACCTATTCATTAGGTAGCCTCCTTCTCTTTTACTTTTTACAACGACACCCGATTACCAATGTTATTCTTTGAAGGATCTTTAGCATCTCAAATCCCTGCCTTTTACCCCCGAAGAAAGGTGATAATCTGATTCATTGCTTTGTCTTGATCTGCTCCAAAGATTCCATGGTCAAGGTTGGGATAAAGCCCCAGATGACAGTTATGTAATTCTTCATGATAGCGCTTAGCGGCGATAGGATTCACCAAGATATCCTGCATTCCGTGGATAACCAGTGCCGGTTTTTTGAACGATTTTGTCACTTCATAAATGGGAAGATGCTTGGCAATCCGATAATACTGCCCGCCGACAGAAAGCATTCCGTCATTGAGTGATACCACATCCGGAATATGCTCGGTGTCATAAGTCGTACCCATGCAGAATCCATTGAGTGCATCGTCTTTTAATGTCGCCGCAGGTGCGAGCAGCACTAATCGGTGAATCACATCTTCATAAAGACCGGCCAACATTCCTCCTACCACGCCGCCTTGCGAATGTCCCAGTATGGAAATATCAGTTACAAACTCAAGTGAGCGGACGTAACGAAGGATAGCAATCCCATCCTCGATTTCGCGTAGTACGTCCATTTCTACAAAGCTACCATCGCTTTTCCCATGACCGCTAAAATCAAAACGCACGGTAGCGATACCGACCTTTAGCAGAGCTTTGGACAATATGTCAAACAAGTCCCCATCCGCCTCTCCTATATTACCGGCAAATCCATGAAACATAATAACTGTAGGACACTTTTCTCCCTCCGGGCGATCCATCCTTCCCCGTAAAGTAATCCCTTCTCTTTGAATAGCTACATTCATTTTGCGCGCTCCTCCTATTGTTTTTATCGTGAAAATTGTTACTGGTGATCAGCAAACACTTGTCACAGTGAGTCTGCATCTTCTCAACAGCAATAGTATACCGAATACCGCAATATGACAATCTCATTTTCGTTCGCGATACACTGCCTGTGAATGTACATCGGCGAACGCGTGAACTGTAACCAATAGCTTGAAATAGCTAGAAATAGCTAGAAATATGTAAAAATGAATATTGTAATAGTGCTTGCTTTGTGGTATGATTCCGTCGTTAAGGCTTTTGTCTTGGCAACATACGAAAGAAAAATCCCGAGATAGTTCGTTAACGCGAGTTACCTCGGGATTTAACATTTATTCGACTAATTCCTGACTTTGAACTTTCATGTGAGGATACTCAATATTATAGAAATCAAGAGCGGGTTCCTATAATCGATGGACGGCGCAAGGATAGCGCCTTTTATTTGAAGGTTCTTATAATCGATGAGCGGCGTAAGAACAGCGACTTTTATGAGAAACTGCTTCGCAGCTTCTCATAAGGCCAATTACAACATAGCAATGGTGAATCAATGTCATTCACTTAAGATTTCAGATGAAACTGTCTACTACGAAAAGAGGCAAAGAATCAGCTCTCTATTCGGCTTTTCGATGCTTAAAATCCTTAAGTAAATGACATTGATGGTGAAATGATAGCACAACAGTAATCTTATTCACACAGGAGCACGGCTCTTACCGGAGAACCATCTGAGCCTCCCAGAGCAAGCGGAAAAGCGCAGAGAATATAATCACCGGGGGTTACGGCTGACAAATGCAATCCTTCCAAAGGAATAATAGATTTTTGCAGTAACGCAACGTGAATACTCCTAGGCTCTTGCGGATTGCCTACGGTCTGACTCTCCACACCGATTAATTTGACGTGTGAAAATGTTAACAGATGAACAGCCTCATTGGAAAGCTCGCACGTTCCTTTTAGGATCAGTCTCTCTTGAGAGTGTTGCAAAATATCTTTCATCGTTTCTTCATTGATAAGACCGGACACTTCGACCACTGTGCATTTTCCATAAAAAACGGATAAATCCAGCTCATCGATCGACTTACCATCTGCAACAAAATGCTTTGGAGCATCAACATGAGTGCCATTGTGCACACACATGGTAATGTTCGTCAGATTGTAGAGATCAGGATCAATTGTTTTAACCCTTTCATACTGAGGAGGGGTATCGCCGGGAAAAACATGACAGGTAAAAAGTTCTTGTGAAATATCGATTATTTTCATATTGACTCCAATCAAATGTAGCCGCGTATTCGGCTGTATATAGCAGGGTGTACAAGTATTTTGTGTGAAACGTAAACATCCTCCGTATGGTAGCACAGGAAGATCTCTCATGCAACAATAAGAAAAGCGAAGAGCGTTTTCGCTTTAATCCGGTGCTACTATTCACGCGCAATGTCATTTACTTAGGACTTCTGATACAAATGTCAACTACGGGAAGCGGCATAGACTCTGACTTTTATTTGTCGATGCCAAAACCCTTAAGTAAATGGCATTGATTCATACGTTTGCGATCTATGTTTACGCTTATCAATGCTCAGAACCAAACTGTCCCCTCCTCTGTTCGGTTCGTCCGGGATACAATGCATTTGAATATAGAACGGTAGATGTTTGAAAGGTAGCCATAAATGGTAATATATAACAAACAATCAGGCTTGCATCAATCATCATTTTGTGATAAATTTTATATATCTGCAACCCACTTCCATTCCGGCGATTCGCCAAGCGTTCCAAACTACTTTTGATAAATAAATTCCCAACTCACAAAATCAAGTTGACAAAATCGAACAAGTGTTTTATTCTGTGAAAAAGAACATTTGTTCCCGAAAAGGAGAACCTAAACATGGAAAAAGAAGAAAAGCTCAAAGCGCTAGAAGCGGCATTAACACAGATTGAAAAACAATATGGCAGAGGAACCGTCATGAAACTGGGAGATCCTTCGGCGCGAATGAATGTTGAAACCATTCCGACCGGTTCACTGAGCCTTGATATAGCGCTCGGACTTGGAGGTATCCCACGCGGGAGAGTCGTGGAGATTTACGGACCGGAATCTAGCGGTAAGACCACCGTTACTTTACATATGATCGCAGAAGTACAAAAGAGAGGCGGAATTGCAGGATTTATCGACGCAGAGCACGCACTGGATCCCGTCTATGCTAAGAATATCGGTGTCGATATCGACAATTTATATATATCGCAGCCTGACAGCGGAGAACAGGCATTGGAAATCACGGAGACCATGGTGCGATCCGGAGCAATCGATATCGTCGTGGTCGATTCCGTAGCCGCACTAGTACCCAAAGCCGAGATTGAAGGAGATATGGGAGACAGCCATGTGGGACTTCAAGCGCGGTTGATGTCTCAAGCATTGCGCAAATTAACCTCTGTTATCAGTAAATCCAACTGTACTGTTATTTTTATCAACCAGTTGCGCGAAAAAGTTGGAGTGATGTATGGGAACCCGGAGACGACGACCGGCGGAAGAGCTTTGAAATTTTATGCCTCTGTTCGATTGGATGTACGTAAGATCGAAGTTCTGAAGCAAGGCGGTGAGATGATTGGTAACCGTACACGTGTAAAGGTCGTTAAGAACAAGATAGCGCCGCCTTTTAAAGAAGCGGAATTTGACATCGTTTTTGGAGAAGGGATATCAAGAGTAGGAGACATTCTCGACCTTGCCGCGGGGATTGACGTCATCATGAAATCCGGTGCATGGTATGCTTATAATGGAACGAAGATCGGACAAGGCAGAGAGAATGCAAAGCAATATTTAAGAGATCATCCGGATATTATGGCAGATGTTGAGCACAAAGTAAGAACACATTACCATTTCGATGAAGCAACCACGACGCAGTCCAAAGAAGATAAACAAGGCGAATCCTCCAAATCTTCCAAGAAAACAACGGAAAAAGCCACTACCAAATCCTCAAGCAAGAATACGGACAGTAAGAAAGATCAGTCTGCTGCTTCACTGAAAGAAACGCGTGCGGATGATATACAGATAGGAGCAAAGGATGATAGTATTGGAGATATCGAAGGGATTAAACTCGCGGAATAAAGTACTGTTTGACAATGACATGACACTTTCTCTTTATGACAAAGATATCCGACGCTTTTCCATTGTCAAAGGAGCTGAGATAACAGACGAGGATTACCATATCCTAACGCAAGAAGTCTTGCTCAAACGCGCGAAGATTCGTTCCCTAAACCTTCTAAAATCTCGCGACTACACCACCAAGGAGTTAAGCGACAAACTCCACCAAGGAGGATACCCGCCGTTTCTTGTGGAAGCAGCACTTGCGTATGTAGCTTCCTATGGCTACCTTGACGACCTACGTTATGCCACGCGATACATTGAAAGTGCAAGAACCTCCAAAAGCCGCAAACAAATCAATCAAGAGCTATACAAGAAAGGCATCACAAAAGACGTAACCCAGGAAATATGGGATCAAAACACCCAACAAAACCAAGAAACAGACGAAGAAGAACTCATACGCAACTTACTACAAAAGAAAAATTACCTCCCCGATAGCGCCACAGAAAAAGATCGCAGGAAAATCTTCGCCATGTTACAACGAAAAGGATTTTCCTACACACAAATCGTAAACGCATTACGCTTCCCTTTTGAGTAGCCGTTGCTTCTTATAAGTGTTACCATTTACGCGTTAACCGATCTACGTTTACAATTAATCGATGCACAGAACCGTGCAGAGCCGTGGGGAGTTTTGGGTGTTATACGTTCTGTGGAGATGAGACCAAGTGAAAATGAGCGC
>JAISHZ010000366.1 GCA_031262285.1 Lachnospiraceae bacterium
TCCGGATGAGGTAAGCGTAACACAAAAGGAAGATGGCAGGAGTCTGCTGATCGAGCTTCATGTAGCTCCGACCGATATGGGCAAAGTCATTGGCAAACAAGGGAGGATCGCCAAAGCGATTCGTTCTGTTGTGAAAGCTGCGTCCTCCAAAGACAATAAGAGAATCGATGTAGAAATCGTCTGATTCGTTTTGATGGGAGTACAGGAGCACAATGGAAGATTTTCTGATGGTTGGGATCATTACTTCCCCACATGGTATTAAAGGGGAGGTCAAGGTCTTCGCGACAACGGATGATGTGAGGAGATTCCTCGAATTAAAAGAAGTGCTGATTGATATGGGTGAAGGGTTACAACCCATTACGTTAGAAAACGTTAGATTTCAAAAACAATTTGCCATCATCAAATTCAAAGGAATATCCGATCCTGAAACTGCGGAGCAATTTCGAAAGAAGAATCTTTACGTAAGCAGAGCAAACGCGGTGAAACTAGGACGCGATGAGTATTTCATTGCGGATTTGGAAGGTCTTCGCGTATTGGATGAAGACGAAAAAGAGATTGGTACACTCTCCTCAGTGCTGCAATCGGCTGCCAACGATGTTTATGTAATCTCATTAGACGATGGAAGAGAACTGTTACTTCCCGCGATTAAGCAATGCGTTTTGGGCATCAATCTCAAAGCAGGGTGGATAAAAATCCATATTTTAGACGGATTGTTGGATTAAGAAGAACGCGCGAAAGCGAAATAATGATTGGCATTATGAAGCAGAAGGGTAACACATATACTATGAAATTCAAAGTCTTGACTTTGTTTCCGGATATGATTACACAAGCCATGCAAGTCGGAATTATCGGCCGCTCACTTTCGAGCGGTCTTATTTCTTTGGAAGTATTTCATATTCGAGAGTATACGCAGGATAAGCACGGTAAAGTAGATGATTATCCTTATGGTGGCGGAGCAGGGATGTTGATGCAAGCACAGCCGGTCTACGATACATGGAAAGCGGCGACAAAAGAATCTTGCTGTCGGGAGAAGCCACCGCGTACTGTTTATCTAACGCCGCAGGGAATCCCCTTTTCACAGGATTTGGCAATCCAATTTGCACAAGAACAAGAATTGATCTTGCTATGCGGACATTATGAAGGAATCGATGAGCGCGTGTTGGAGGAGATTGTGACGGATTCCGTGTCAATTGGTGATTATGTTTTGACCGGAGGAGAATTACCGGCCATGGTGATGATGGACGCGATCGCTCGACTTGTGCCCGGGGTGCTTCATAATGATGGCTCTGCGCAAGAAGAGACTTTTTCAGAGCATTTACTTGAGTATCCTCAATATACACGTCCGGCTACGTGGCATGACAAAGAAGTACCGCCGATTCTCTTGTCAGGGGATCATGCCAAAATCCGCAATTGGCGATTAGCACATTCTTTGGAAAGAACAGCCGCTTTGCGCCCGGATTTGTATACGCTTCATTTGTCAAACAAAGATCCGCAAAAGCATAGACCTCACACCGTGAATATCAGCCAAAGCAATGCAAAGAGTAGTAAAAATGACACATAAAGCGAATGTAATTTCTTGCTATATAGAAAATACGCTGTAATTGAGAGTTTATTCGCACGCAATAACCCTATTTTGTATTTCAATATGGAGTTATGCTTCATAATAATACATCATAGATGGATGTTATATGTAAATGTGTTTTTTATGTGATCGAATATTGCGATTTCATACAAATTGTGATACAATAAGCCGATTTAAGAATCAATTTTCATGCAAGCCAAAGAGACTAGAAGAAGCGCTTTTTGGCAGAAACGGAGGGATTATGAAAAACAGGAAATTGGTTACGAAACTGTTGGTGATGCTGATACCTTTGGTCGCAATGTTGATTTTTGCGGTGATCTACTTTAGCCAAAAAGTAATTAATGAATTCAACAATTCGGTAGATTTGTTTTATGATCGTATCGGTGTCGCTGAAAGCAACATTATCAATGCAGATCGAGACTTTTACCAGACGCTGACGGCTGAGACGGATTTGGTTTGGCATTACGACACACTTTCGGACGAGGAGAAGGAAAGCTTACTGACTGATTATAAAGACAATCTGGATCAGACGCTGGAACGTGTGGAATTGGCAGCAGAACTGGCGCAAGAAGATCGAGATTTTTATGCATTGGCGACAACCGCCTCTTTGTACAACGAAGTCAACGGAACACAGGCAGCGGATCCGGACGGATTCCGCAACGGAAATACGACTTATCAAGAGACAGTGGCAGCATTCGAATCTGATTTGCAAAAATGGGAAGCAACATATGATCCTTATACAAACACAGGTGACTTTGCGCAAAAGCAAGTAGCGTTTGGCGTCGCGAGAGACCATCTCAATACGATGACAGATTTGTATACCTTGTATGCTGAATATCAAAGTAAAATGATGAGAGAAGAACTCAGCGCCAATATACGCAATATCATTTTGGTGATGTCCTTGGTTTTTGTAGCAGTATTGATTCTGACAGCATATGTAGCCACTTACCTGCGCAAGAACGTCAGCCGGATTTCAAAAGATATGTATGAACTCGGACATAATAATTTGACCTTTTCACCTACGGAATTGGTCAGCAAAGATGAAATTGGTATCCTGGCGCGGAACACCAGAAGGTTATTGGATTCTCTCAAAGATATTATGACGACATTAAACCAGTCCTCTTTTGAATTGAGCGCTTCTTCAGAACAGTTAAGCACCGATGCCACTCACGCTGCGGAATCTCTTCAAAATGTTCGCGTAGCAATCTCCAATATGGCAAAAGATAATACGAACCAAGCACAGGAATTGACGGACGCTTTGACCGATATTCATGTATTGAATAACGCGATGACGCAATCAGAGCGATCTACCAAAGAACTGATGCACGCCAGCAGCTTGATCGCGAACGCTTCTCAGGAAGGCATGGAAAACATATCAGAATTAACGACTGTGACGGATCGGACATCCGTTCAATTTGGAGAGGTGTTCGACGTAATCACCGGTATTTCGGTCAGTACGGATCGGATTGGGGAAGCCAGCAATATGATCTCCGACATCGCAGAACAGACCAATTTATTGGCATTAAACGCCAGCATTGAAGCAGCAAGAGCAGGAGAAGCAGGAAGAGGATTCGCAGTCGTAGCAGAAGAAATCCGCAAGCTTGCCGGACAATGTGCGGACTCTGTTACAGCGATTGACAATATGCTCCAAGAACTTCGTGCCAACGCGTCCGCAGCCAGCAGCAGAAGCACCAGTTTGCAAAACGGTGTGAAGCAACAAAGTTCCAGTGTGCAAAAGACTCGTGAGAAATACGTCGATATTGTCAATAATATCGATACTATCAATAAAGGGATCAAAGATTTAGAAACCGTCAATACCGCCTTGAGTAAATCAGTTGGTAAATTGACAGAAGTCATGGAAATGTTCTCCGCATCTTCTGAAGAAAAAGCAGCGATGACCGAAGAACTTTCCGCATCCACCGATACGATTTCAGATATCGCGCTCGGTGTCGGGAAAACGAGTGAAAATGTGAATGGTTTGGCACAATCGCTCAAAGAGATTATTTCAAAATTCCGAGTATAATGCTTGTGTTTTTACCATTGGTGTGGTAAAATCTCAAATGTTGTCTAAAACGAGATGGTCCTCTGTTACGTGAAGTATTAAGAACATCCATTTTACAAGGAGGCTCACAATGAGTAACATTATTCAAGAAATCGAAGCACAGCAGCAAAAAGCGAGCATTGACACTTTCCATGTCGGCGATACTGTTAGAGTACACGCCAAGATCAAAGAGGGTAATCGCGAGAGAATCCAGATATTTGAAGGTATTGTCTTCAAAAGACAAAACGGAGGTATCCGCGAGACTTTTACAGTTCGTAAGTCATCCAATGGAATCGGTGTAGAGAAGACATGGCCGATTCATTCTCCTCACGTAGAGAAGATTGAAGTCGTTAGATACGGCAAAGTCAGACGCGCCAAATTGACTTACTTACGAGATCGTGTAGGCAAGAGAGCCAAGGTCAAAGAGAAAAAGTAAAAACGTAACAAGTAAGTTCTCTTACATGGGAATAAAGATCCCCTTCGCGATGACAGTCAAAGCACTGTTTACACGAAGGGGATCTTTTTCTTGCGGTATATATCAGTCGTTTGAGGTTTACAAGCTGGCTTTTATATAGTTCACTTCATTCACGTACGAGTGAGCGATATTCGCAGCCGTACCACGTACCATCATGACAGCCAGTTCGTCGTCGGCGGTGTCCAGCGCGTCGATGTTTTCTCCGGAGTAGGAAACCGCTACTTCATACTTTTCTTGTTGTTCTGAAAAGCTGATCGTAAGATCGCAACGTGAAAATTTGGGAACCACGATGTTGATGATCAATTCCTCCGCGATACGCCTAAGTTTCTTGGCGGTCGGTTCTGCCATTCCATGTCGAAAACAAAAATGATCAATACCCGAGAGCATTTCCAGATGATCAAATTTGGCGGATCTGATTTCATAATTGAAATTACGTATTCGGTAGATAAAGGCTTGCGTCTTGGGTTTTTGCGGTTGATCGAATATTTGCGACGGTGTTCCATCTTCGTAGATACCTTTGTCGTCCATATAAAATACGCGGTTGGACACATCACGCGCAAAATCCATTTCATGCGTAACGATAACGATCGTAAGTCCCGTTTTGGATAGATTGCGGATAACGGCCATGACCTCACCAATCATGGTGGGATCGAGCGCTGATGTCGGCTCGTCAAACAGGATTGCTTCAGGTTCCATCGCAAGGCTTCGAGCGATAGCGACACGCTGTTTTTGTCCACCTGAAAGTTGATGCGGATAATGATCGGCACGCTGCGCAAGCCCGACGTCCTTTAAGAGTTCCATAGCTCTCTTTTCAGCTTCGTCGCGAGATTTGCCAAGAAGCTTCATCGGCCCTACACAGATGTTTTGTTTCGCGGTCATGTGGGAATAAAGTCCGAAGCTTTGAAATACCATTCCCATTTTGCGGCGGATCTCATTGATGTTTTTTTTGTTGATTTCTTTGCCGTCAAAAAATATCTTACCGCTTGTGGGAGGGGACAAAAAATTCATCGCTCGAAGCAATGTACTTTTCCCCGCACCCGAGGGTCCGATGATGGATACGACATCGCCCTTCTGAATCTCCACGCTGACGTTCTCCAGAATGACAGTATTGCCATAGCTTTTTACTAAGTTTTCAATCGTTATCATACTCGTTCCCGTCTGCGCGCTAACGGCGCGCGTACCAATCA
>JAISHZ010000004.1 GCA_031262285.1 Lachnospiraceae bacterium
TTGAAACTAGGACGACCACTGCGAATGGTTGTCCTTTTTATTTGTCTTTTTTTACCGGATGACCACTGTTGCAGTCATCCGGTTCCATTATTTCTTACCCTGCTATTCGATTGTTTACGCCGTCGCTGCCTGTTTCTGTTCCCATTTTTGACGTTCCTCCTGCTTTCCGGCAGCTTTACCCTCTGCATATGCTGATAGCACCATGAGCGACCATGATTTTCCATCAAGATCGTCAATACTCATGATTTTCTCTGCCATTGTTTCAGCCATCTTTTTCCCGTCTTTTGTTGCCATGTTTCTCACGCTCCTTTCTTCTCTCTGATTCTCTCGATTTCCGTTTCTATGTTTTTTCCGGAATAATTTGCAAGCAGTTTCTCCGAAATGTGATATGTCCAAATTGACGACATCTGCACCGCTGTCCCGATTGGTAGTTTGCCTTGCTGCATCGCAACCCGGACAAACTGCGGTGACACATTCAAGATGACTGCTGCCTCTGTCGGCAAAATCCTCCCTATTTCCATCCCCGTCCTCCTTTTCTTTTGGCTTGCCATCGTCAGAGCGTCGGTCGCCATCCGGACGCTGACGGTGCAGCTGCTGCACCGTTTCGGCTATGTCACTGCTCTTCGATAGGTTGGTCTTATCTCGTGACCGAAAATATAGTATTCCATGCTTGCGATTTCGCCTGACCTCAATAAGGCACGATTTTTGAACCAATAAGCCCCGGTGTTGTCTTTGTAGTAATCAAAGATCAATCTCCCCATTCCATCATCCAGGGTTCCGCTTATCTCGCTGCCTATGTAATGTACGGAAACTCCTGCGGCTCCATGTGCTGCCCTGCTCTCTATACTCCATGCACTCTTTCTGATTTCCTTTACTCTGCTTGGATTCAGTTGGATGAAATCCCTTGTCATGTCTTTCCTCCCGGATGTCATCCATGCACAAGCGAAAAATAGCGTTTTGTTGTGAGTTTGATGTAGTACATTTCACCGCTCCATTCGTCCTTAGGTGCGTAAATGATATCCACTTTATACGTTTTGTTTTTGTAATATTTCGTACCCACGTATTTGATTGTTGCTTTTCCTAGCGTCAGGTTACTATCAAAGATATTTTCTTGTTTTATAGGGTTTTCGAAATACTCCGCTTCTAGCACCTCTATTTCACCCGCATATTTGAACCATTCCGTCCCGGTTCCATAGTGAAGAGGATACCGCTGTCCCTTTTCAAAGCGTTTTGAAAGATATGTGTTTTCTTCTTTCTTGCAGATGTTTCTATCTGGACACGTCGGACATCCAGCGATTTTTTGAAGACTACAGATAACAGGATTTTTCTTTTTCGACATCGTCTTCAATTCCTTTCTTCTTACAATGTGGTTGCGTAGTATTCGCCTGTGTCGTTATGCTCGTAAATGTCATAGTGGGAAAATTCATTGTCTGTCCCCACATATCTAACGTTCATCTTCAACAATTCATCCTTATTCAGGAATGTCGCTATCTCCATCATTCCATAAACTTCTACATCGACCTTGCATTCTTTCTCTTTGTCGGTCATATTAATCAGTTTTGTACAATGTCCATTCCACGCAAATCTGTATCCATCTTTAGTTATTGCTATTGCATTGCTCTCTCGTGTTCTTTTGCAATCAATAACTTCAAAGCCCTGCTTTTCAATAAACTGCTTGAATTCCTCCGGTGTCCTCGTCATGCACCATTGTCCATCAGTACGGACAAAACTGCCTGTGTGATTCCCTTTTTTACGTTCTGCTGCTTCAATCATTTCTTCTCTTAATGTCATCCTGTTTCCTCCTGTTTTCGGCTTGCCATCGTCAGAGCGTCGGTCGCCATCCGGATGCTGACGGTGCGACTGCTGCACCGTTTCGGCTCTAAATCTCTATGAGATAATTCTCATTGGAGGCGGCATCCCTCAAAAATATGTATTTTTTCCCGTTCAAGTCTTCTAACATTCCCTTGTATGCAATCACATTTCCGTTTTCTCTGTTGATCGCATCCATTTCTTCATGTTCTACTACATTCCCCCATACACACCCGTTTTTCTTGTCATTAACACAAAACTCATTTGCTCTTGTCATCTTGATTCCTCCTGTTTTTATGCTTGCACTTTTAGTAAATCACTTGCGCAAACCATCCGTTTCTTAGCTCAAATATTGTTTTTCCTATCTGTTCTTCTATTTCGTCCATTGTAAATCCATATGTGCCTTGTTCAATCTCGCTTTCGATCAGTGCTTCGTACGTTTCGTACAAATACCACCTTGCTTCAATGTCATATGCATAATCATTGATACTTTCAAGCCTGGTGGACTTCATTGCGGGATTTTCCGCTTTCTTTTGTTCATACATAATTTTGCAAAGTGACATTACTGCTTCTTTGTCGTAATATCTGATATCTTCTGCTATAATTTTTTTCTGCAATTCCGTTAATTCTATCATTCCCTTCCTCCTCGTTTTTTGGCTTGCCATCGTCAGAGCGTCGGTCGCCATCCGGACGCTGACGGTGCTAATGCTGCACCGTTTCGGCTCAAATTTCTATGAAATAATTCTCATTGGAGACGGCATCTCTCAAAAATATGTATTTCTTCCCGTCTCGGTCTTCTAGCATTCCCTTGTATGCAATCACATTTCCGTCCCAATTTTCTCTGTTGATCAAATCCAGTTCCTCGTGTTTTACTACATTCCCCCATACACTTCCGTTTTTCTTGTCATCCACACAAAACTCATTTGCTCTTGTCATCATGATTCCTCCTCCTGATCGGGAGGCTTTCGCCTCCCTGCGATATGCTTTGATCTGTTACACTCTTCTATTGATCTGTCACCTCTTCTATTGATTCGATCTTTAGAGAAGCATGTCATGTCTTATATAAAACACTGGTTGCTCTGGTATTCCCTGCGGGAGGTCTATCCGGTTTTTGTCTATTGCTATAAATGGGATTTTCAAATAATCTTTATCTTCCCATACCGGCATTTCCACTTCATGACCTAAATCCCTTAGTACCGTTGCAAGTTCTATCGCTATACCGTAATTTGCACGGTTTCTTTTGATGTCTCCCATTTCTGCGTATTTGTTTACGTCTCCTGCTGCCATCATGAAGTTTAATTTGTATTTTTCCTCTTTCGATTGTGCTGTTTGATCGAAAAAGCTGTTGCAAATCTTGGCGATATCGAAACATATTGATTCGATCTCCTGTTCTGTTGTGCTGTGTTCAAGAATATTTTTTGCAAGGCTTGCAATTACATCTGCTGTGACGTTTTCGCACTGATCAGCGGTGTCGAGTAGTTTCCCGTACTCTTCGTTATCACCGCAGGTGTACCAGTTGTTCCTTATACATAGCTGTCTTAGATCGTCTCTGTACAATTTTCTTGTTTCTTTCATCCTGTTTCCTCCTGTTTTTTGGCTTGCCCTCGTCAGAGCGTCGGTCGCCATCCGGACGCTGACGGTGCAGCAGTCGCACCGTTTCGGCTTATTTATTGTTCCTCTGGATTGAATCTCATGAGGAAATTTCTTATACCGATCAATATTCCCTCTTCTTTTCTCTTTTCTCTGTACCTTTTTGCCTCGTCTGCTGTTTGTTCCGATGCCCCCTCGCCCTCTTCGATTGCTTGTGCCATTTTTTCAGCTGCTTGTCTGATTTTGATTTCTGATACTGTAAGTTCAGTCTCTACCATCTTTTTAAGTTCTGTCTGTATCCACACCGGAATCGTGTGTTTATCTAATTTCTTATAAGCATCATCAAGACTTGTTTGCAGCCATTTGACCCGCTCGTCGGTTTTACGTCCTTCATCTAGTGTGTCTTTCAGTGTTTTCCGGAGTTCCTCGTTCTCTGTCTTGAGTTCTGCTGCTTCTTTCTCTGCGACCTCTGCTCTACCTTTCAGGCTGAAAGCTGCGTCAGCTTCTATGTTTTCCTCTGCTACTTCAAGAACTCCCTCCATCGCTGTGGCAAGATAGCTGTTCTCTCCCATCTCTTCAACGATTTTTCTGATTTTTTCTATTGCTTGCCTCTCCTGCTCTTTACTTGTCATTGTTCTTGCCCTCCTGTTTTTGTTGTTTGCTATGTCTCAATTTTAAGTTACTTAGTCTCGCTTGTCAATATGTTTTTTTACTTTTTGTTTACAATGTCTCATTCATGTGATATGCTTCATTTATAGGAGGTGTACTCATGGATTATACAAGCATGGAAATTGGTGATAGAATCAAGGCTATACGAGAGGAAAAAAAATTAAGTCAAGCATCTTTTGGTGAAAAATTATCCCTTGAACGCTCTGCGATATCCTTAATAGAGCGCAAGCTTCGAAATGTAACCGACAGAACCATAAAAGACATTTGTCGTGAATTCAATGTTAATTACATATTTTTGACCACTGGTGAGGGTGAGATGTTCATCGACAGCGATGATGATTTCTTTGAGAGAATTGACCGCATCATGACGGGTGAGGATGATGCACGGAAAAATTTGTTCAAGTCTCTAGTTTATTCAAGCGATGAAGACATCGCTGCTCTCAATCGCATTCTTGATAGAACGATAAAATTTATGAGAGGTGAGGTTGATGAATAGAGGTGCTTGAATAAAAAAAGACTGACAGTCTTTTTAACTGTCAGCCTCGTGGGTGTAAAGATACGAAATGAATTTATATATCCTCTTTAGGACTTTTTCATTATGTATCTTTCCTACCAACTCGATAATAGTCCTTTTGTAGTTCATTGCTTTAACACCCCCTTATCCTTATCTAAGCGCAAGTATATCATCTTATTCCATTTTTGTAAGTATTTCGACATACATTTCCATAATTATGGAAATCGTCTCACATGCTGCCACATTTTCATCTTTCTGTGATATACTTATTGGTATTTGGATTCAAACAGGTCGGTGATTTTTACACCCAAAGCAATCGCTATCATTTCGAGTTGAAATAACGTCGGTGACACTTTTCCGTTTTCTATATTGTTGAGAGTTGATTTTCCTATTCCGGTTCTTTTCGCCAACTCCTGCAATGTGAAACACTTTTTGGTTCTTACTTCCCACAAAAGAACCCGCACGATGTTCGCCCCCTATCATTAAGGAAGTTTACACGTTCTATAATATAATTATTCGCATTTGGGTTCAAACTTGTCGTTTATTATAACGACTAACGCAGTCGCTAAAACATAAATTTATTTATTTTGGAGTGGTCTAATGAGAAAACGTATATATGAAATAATTGAGGTGTCTTTAGATAAATCCAACACGATTAGTAATATTTATGATTACTTAATGATGGTTGTCATAGTCTTTAGCTTGATTCCATTAGCTTTCAAAGAATCATTTCGTTTTTTCGTAGTTATAGATACGATTTCCGTTACTGTTTTTATTATCGATTATTTATTACGCTTTTTAACTTCCGACTTTAAATATAATCGTTCGTCTTTTTCTTCATTCCTTCGCTACCCTTTTTCATTTATGGCATTAATCGATTTAATTTCGATTCTTCCGTCGCTTACTTTTTTAAGCAATGGATTTAAACTGCTTAAGATTTTTAGACTGATACGGGCTTTCCGTGTTTTTCGTATTTTTAAGGCATTGCGATATTCTAAAAGCTTTTTAATAATCTCTGTTGTGTTTAAAAAATCAAAGTTTTCACTTATTGCTGTTGGTACATTGTCAATTGCTTACATACTTGTTTGTGCGCTTCTTATCTTTAATGTTGAGCCTGATTCATTTGGTACCTTTTTTGATGCTGTTTATTGGGCGACAGTATCACTTACTACTATGGGCTATGGTGATATTTATCCTGTTACAACATTTGGTCGTGTTATCACAATGATATCGTCGATTTTTGGCATCGCCATTGTTGCTCTTCCTGCCGGAATTATTACTGCCGGGTACATGAGCGAAATCGGTAATAATTGATTTAAAAAAGATTATGATTCATGCACCAAAAGCAATCGCTATCATTTCGAGTTGAAACAAGTAGAATGGGAGAACATTTTATGAAATACGGTGTTAGAAAGCCCAATATTAAAAGCAGTATAAAGGCACGAACTACTGGAAAGATTACAAGACAGATGAAAAGTGCTGTCAATCCCCTTTATGGCAAAAAGGGAATGGGTGTCATCAACGATCCGAAAAAAGCTGCTTATAATGCAGTTTATAGCCGGACGACTGTCGGTGTATCGAATGTTATGAAGAACTTATCCGGACACGAGAGTTTTCCCGCATCGTTTCAAGTTCCTGCTGCCCCGTTAAAGAAACGATATTCAGATCGAACCTATAAAATGAGCGGACTCCTTCTCATAATCTTAGGTGTCGTTCTTCTCCTTTTTGGCTTGCTTTTGTTGATCGTCACTCCGATCAGCGGTGTCTTCTCTGTTGTTGGCGGTGTCGCTGCCGTCCTGATCGGTCGCAAGTATAGGCAGGTTGTAAAAGATCGTTCTGTAAACAATGCTGACAAATAAAAAGGTGACCTCCACTGCAATGGAAATCACCTTTTGAAACTATTATCTCACGCTCTGCAAAAAGCCGTTTGATAGAAGTCCCCACAAGACCATTCTATCATAAAACCGTGCTTTTTGCACCGGTTTTATTTTTATACTCTTTTTAAGGATGGTGATATTATGAAACTGCCTAATGGGTTCGGAACTGTCTATAAACTATCCGGAAATCGTCGTAATCCTTATGTCGCAAAGAGGACAAAGGGGTGGGAGATCGACCCTGCCACGGGCAAGGCGAAACAATTATATGATGTCGTCGGATACTACCCAACACGCAAAGAGGCGTTGACTTCCCTCGCAGAATTCAACGCAAATCCTTATGATGTGAATGCAGCAAAAGTCACCTTTTACGATGTATATGACAGATGGAGTTCTGAACACTTCCCGACCGTCAGCAATTCCAACGTACAAGGCTATAAAGCTGTATGGGCACTTTGTGACAAAATATCGAATATGAAATTTGCAGACATTAAACTCGACCACCTGCAAATGATTGTTGATACATCCGGTAAAAACTACCCGACACTTAGAAAACTCAAAGTCCTTTTCGGTCTTATGTACAAATACGCTGTGATTCATGAGATCATCCCTAAAGAGCGGAACATGGTTGAGTATGTGAATATCAATAATGCAGGGAATCCGAACGCATTCAACCGGAAACCGTTCAGCAAAGCGGAGGTGAAAAGGCTGTGGGAAGTCAAGGACGCAAATATATATTATACCGTTGTCCTTATGCTGATATATTCCGGATGCAGAATCAGCGAACTCCTAGACCTCAAGAAATGCGACATCAATCTTCCGGAAAGGTATTTCAAAGTTGTTGAGGCAAAAACCGCCTCCGGAATCAGAACCGCTCCTATTGCCGAAAAGATATATCCGTTTTTTGAATATTGGTACAATCTCAATGATTGCGAATATCTTCTTTCTACTTCTGAAAGCAAGCATTTCATTTATAGAAATTATTATGATAGCTACTGGAAACCGCTGATCGATACGCTGGGAATGACCCACCGCCCACATGATACCCGTCACACTTGCATATCAATGTTGACGGTCGCAGGTGTATCCGATAAGGTCATCAAGAAGATCGTCGGTCATAAGGGAAACGGTGTCACCGAGATTGTCTATACGCATTTTGAGATCGAGGAACTCGTTGACGCAATTAATCGTATATAGTGAGATGAGGTGTGGCATGAATAGGACTGAATACAAGAATAATTTTTATAAAGAGCATTATGAACGAATCAATCTCGCCGTGCCTAAAGGCATGAAAGAGATCATCAAGCGTCTTGCATCCGACAACGATATGTCAGTCAATTCATACATTCAAGACTTGGTCAGGAAAGATCAGTGTGGAATGTTCGACACGATGCAGATCGCAGAGAAGAACAGAGAAATGCTTTCCGGTATCTCCGGAAACATGCATGACGGGTATGACATCATATTTACGGACGGTCACTCGTACCATTGCCGAACAAAGAGGGATGTCCGACAATATATCATTGAATACTGCTGCAAAGACGGTGACTGAATACCCCTTTTTTATTTCGAAAATGTGTCTTGCACAAGATTTCAAAAGTATTGCACAAGACAACGATTCTCGTGTTAGTTACCTGTTAGTTATTTGTTAGTTACCATTTCGATTTCACACATTTTTGTGGTGTCTGATAGATATTAAGAGATGAAAGAAATCCCCGAAACATAAGCATTTCGGGGATTTGTCTGTTCTTTGATATTCGGTTTTGCTTATCGTTTTGAAAATTGTGGAGCCCTTCTTGCTGCTTTGAGTCCATATTTCTTGCGTTCTTTCATGCGGGGATCTCTGGTGAGGTAGCCGGCTTTTTTGAGGATGGGGCGGTATTCTGTATCGGCGTGTAGTAATGCTCTGGCAATGCCGTGGCGGATGGCTCCGGCCTGTCCGGTGAAGCCGCCTCCATGGACGTTTACCAGTACATCAAATTTTCCTGTGGTGTCCGTCGCTGCTAAGGGCTGACGAAC
>JAISHZ010000010.1 GCA_031262285.1 Lachnospiraceae bacterium
ATTCCCCTCTCGCAGGTCAACGCTGCACCAAATCGGCGCGGTCGTTATTTCTTTATTGGGCCAAGTACGCTGCGGATATTCGATCACAGGATACCTTTGATATCTATTGTAATTCAACATTTCTGCCTCCATCTGTTTCTACTCGCCGAGTCCGCTCTCTATTGCTTGGATCAATGTCGTAAGCGCCAGACTTTCGTCTTCTCCTTCACAGGTCAACTCGATCTCGTCCCCGCTTTTGACACAAGCTCCCAATACGCTTAACACGCTTTTCGCGTTCGCTATGCCGTGTTTGAATCGAAAGGTAATTAAGGATTTGAACTTCATCGCTTCCTTACACAAAAGACCTGCAGGACGTAAATGTAAACCCGTAGGATTCTTCACCGTTACTTTTTGACTAACCATTTTTGATGTCCTCCTTCCAGTACTGTCCGTATCAATCCGGAGCGTTTCTTGCCTGTCCGATGTGTGAGACAGCTTTTTATCAATGTGTTTCCTTTTTAGAACATCGTATCTTGAATCAGAGCCGCCAATTTCGTTGCTTCATTCAAGATAAAATCTTTATCCTTGCCTTCAATCATGACTCTAACAAGAGGTTCTGTGCCACTTGGTCGGATTAATACACGCCCTTCTCCTGCGAAGCGTTGTTCCAACTCTTGAATTGCTTGTGCGATTTCCGGATATTCCATATACCGATCCTTCTTGTGATTCGGGACGGTGGCATTCACCAGGGCTTGCGGTAAAATCTCCACGATTTGCGCCAGTTCGGACATCGGCTGTTTGGTCGCCAACATGACCTCCAATAGATGGAGCGCACTTAACAACCCGTCTCCTGTTGTATTCTCATCCAAAAAGATAATATGACCTGACTGCTCTCCTCCCAGACTCGTTCCCGTCTCACGCATACGTTCCAACACATACCGATCCCCTACTTTGGTCTGCTCTATTGATATGCCCTGTTTCTTACCCATTAAGACAAAACCAAGATTGCTCATTACCGTTGCCACAATCGTGTTTTTTGTCAACGTTCCTTTATTTTTCATATGATTGCCGATGATCGCCATGATCTGATCGCCATTCACGATGCTTCCTTTTTCATCCACTGCAAGCATGCGATCTGCATCGCCATCAAATGCCAATCCCACATCCGCTTTTTCGAAAACCACTCGCGCCTGTAATTCTTCCATATGGGTGGAGCCACAGTTTGCGTTGATATTGCTGCCATCCGGAGTGTTGTGAATCGCCACGACGCTAGCGCCCAACCGACGCAATGCTTCCACAGAAGTATAATGTGCCGCGCCTTCCGCACAGTCCATGACGACTTTGAACCCGGACAAATCTATATTGACCGATGAAATAGCGTAATTGACATATTCCTCTCGTGCGTTCATTAAATATTTCACTTTGCCGATACCGGATCCGATCGGTAGAGAAACCCCTTTCATATCGGAGCGTATCATTGCTTCTATCTCATCTTCCAAAGCATCCGGCAATTTATATCCGTCACAGTCAAAAAATTTGATGCCGTTAAATTCAACCGGATTGTGGGAAGCGGAAATCACGATTCCTGCGTCTGCTTTGTGCTTTCTCGTTAAATAGGAGACTGCCGGTGTCGGAAGAACGCCCAAAAAAACGCAATTGGCACCAACAGAACAAGCCCCCGCCATAAGTGCATATGCAAGCATATCCCCTGACATTCGCGTATCGCAACCTACAATGATGGTTGGCTTGTGCGATTCTTTTTTCGCCAGAACATAAGCTCCTGCTCTACCCATTTTCATAGCAAATTCGGCAGTTAATTCATCATTCGCTATCCCTCTAACCCCATCTGTTCCAAATAATCTACTCATTTCGCTGTCCTTATCCGCGTGATGCCGCACACCGGATCCTTTCTATCCTAATTAGTAAAGCCTCAATTAGTCAAATCTCAATTAGTCAAACCTCAATTACTCAAAGGTATCTGCACTTCTTCAAATTGAATCAAAATGCTCATAGGTTCTTCAATCGTAACACTCGAACTAAATGTAAATTCCACAGGAATCAGATATTCCGAATCCGGATCCGGCTGCGTGATCATTTCTTGTTCCATCCACGCAGTCAAGTCAACCGTACCGTAGAGTCGTTCCGGAAGTAATACATCAATATCTTCCGCCAAACCGCTCACCACCAAGGGATAGGTCATTTGATCCCCGATTATTTTCGGGGTGTATGTTTCCAATCCATTTCTAAAGCGAATATTTCCGGCAGGGATATTGAGCGTTCGTTCTTGGATCGGCTCGATCTCTATACGAATCACGAATTTGCCATCATATCCGTCATTTGCCAATCGAAGTGCTCCTGACGGTAAGTAGTCTTGAATATCCTTTTCTAAGACAAAGTCCTGTGTATAACCGGTAATATCCACTTCTTCTTCCGGTATGTGAATCTCCGTAATAGAAGATAGCATTGCCTCAGAGCCTGCCAGCATGATTTTCGATGGTGTTCCTTGCACCACTCCGTTTTCCATGTATCCTTCTTGCGGCGTGCCGATCTTTTGAAAAGTAACCGGTACCTCTTTGGTTGCGTATACCACAGCATCTACTTTGGTGCTGCGAGAACCGATCTCTAAGCTGCTGATATCCATTAGATTCTGGTTTTCGTCATATATTTGTATTTGACTTTCCATGGAAATATTCGTTGTCGCGTTCCCGATATTGATGGTTGCCTCTGCGTATTCTGCCATATCCACTTTTGAAGCTGCTCCGGCGATCTCGATACGGTTGTTATCAGCAACTTTACTTTCCAGTTCATATCCCGGCGCGACCTCACCGATCGTCACGACGCGCACCTGTAATGTCTTCCTTTTGCGATCCTCGATAGAGAGCTTCACCACTCTGGTGCTTCCCTCTATGTCCTGTCCGCTGATATTGAGCGCGGGAATGGAAAAATCAATCTCAATCGTATCAGTAGCCGTTAAATTCTCAAAGTCTGCGGTCGCTTTGATGTCAGAAGCTTTAATGCCGGAAAGGACGTCTGTCGGAGCCGATACCGTCACTCTTTTGACGACATTACTGACATCCAATATTTCATATACACGGTTCTCATTAGTCAACAGATCGGTATTGAGCAATTCTACGGTAATATTGTCAAACACAGCGGTGTCAGGTGGATTCTCCAGGTACATTACAACAAACCATAAGGTGGCAGCCAAAAGCAACGATATCACTTTGATGCCCCAATTGGAAAAAAGCTTCTTTTTCACTGCTTCTGCCTCCTTCCCCTCCATCTGCGTGTAGGTTTCCCGTCAGCTTCCTCCCTACCTCTCTTTTGAATCTGTGCGATGCGCTCTCTCAAGCGATCGGGATTGATCCCGCGATCCAATCCTCCCTCATAAGCCACACTAATCGTACCGCTTTCTTCCGATACGATAATCGTGAGGGAGTCTGTCACTTCCGAAATACCGACACCTGCACGATGTCTCGTCCCCAGATCTTTGCTGAGAATGCGGCTGTCAGAAAGCGGCAGATAACAAGTAGCAGAAACGATTCGATTGCCGCGAATAATCACCGCACCGTCATGCAGAGGTGTATTATGTTCAAAAATATTGATCAAAAGTTGGCTGCTTACTACTGCGTCCACCTCAATTCCTGTTCTTTCAAAATCTTCTAAGGAATCTTTTTGCGCGATCACGATCAAAGCACCGGTCTTCGCTTTTGCCATCACCAGTGTACTATGAACTATTTCTTGAATAGTTTTGTCAGAAAAAAGCTCTTCTTCTTTCTTACCAACTCCGATCGGCAGCATAGAAGAGAGATAGGTTTTCTTGCCCAATTCATCCAAGGCTCTACGCAATTCGGGCTGCAACACCACGATTAATGCCGTCACCGTAAACCCCAATACGTTCGATGCAAGCCATAAAATCGTATGCATTTGAAAAGAGATAGCCACCAGCAAAAAGACTGCTATGACCACCAAACCTTTTAGCAAAGACCAAGCACGACTGGCCTTTATCCAAATCAAAATATGGTATACCAAAAAGGCGACTATCAGTATCTCCACGACATCGCCAAAATCAATAGACGCAGTATATGTTTGCATCCATTCCAGAGCTTCTTCCAGCCAGTTCCTCACCGATTCATTCCTTGCCTATCCGTCTGCTTATGATAAATCCTCATAGTCGTCGATCTCTTCTGTGATATCTCCGGCGACATTGATCATTGTTTGGTTACGTGTGTTTGCGGGGATTACTCGGGTGCTATCGCGTCTGCCGACATTCTCTGTCACAACGCGCCGCGCCGGTTCTACAGGGCGTGTCCGCATCGATTGACTATATAGATCCGGTGTTCGCTGTGTATTGATTTTTTTCACTGTTTTCGTTTGCGCCACTACCGTCATCTTGGGAATGGCTTTGACATAATAATAATACTCATCATCCTCAAACTGTACTTTTTCCACGCGATTGTAATCAATGCAAAATCGAAAAAATTCTAATACCTTTGCCACTGCTACAGCAAGTAAAGAACCCAACAATGCCATCACCACAGAAAGATTGGTGTGATAGAGAAAATCTCCGACCAACAAAATCATTAGATTCAATACGCTTCCGGCGATCATGGCGATCGTCCATGAATAATCAATCGACATCCGTCTAATCAGATATACGGTGATGATGGTGACGGTAAAAGCCACGATGACAACGATCATCGTACGGTTGTCCAACAATCCATCAATCAAAAGACGTAACTTGGCAATCACTTCTTCACTTGCGGTAGTTGCCAACGCTGTAGCGTTCAAGGTTACCACCTCTAGAAAAAAGTAAATCACGATCCCGCTGATCACAGAGACCGCTGCAGCCGGCGTACATATCAACCCCACCGCAATCGGTATCACATATGGTAGATTCATCGCAAACAACATGGGCGTGAGCACGATCACCAACGAACTTTTGGGACTAAATCGAAAAAACAACAGAAAAAGGATCAAGTAAAGGCACAAACCCACCCCTGCTGCCTCAATGGACAGGGCATATAAGTGCAATACCGAAAAAAGCACCGCAAACAAAATAATACATATATTGGGCAAAAAAGAGCAAGCGAGCGCCACCATTAATACAATAGCCAGATTGTCTATCCTTGACATATAACCGAGTTTGCTGTTGACCATATTCAACGCGAGAAAAGCCAAGAGAAATTTCACCAGTGGAATCAGAAAACTCTCTATTTTATTGTAAATCTGTTTGATACGTTCTCTAAATTCCAACAAAGCAGTCATTGTATTATTCCTTTCCGGAAGCTTGCGCAGTGTAGAGCGCATTGAGCTTTTTTAAATGATTATAGTAGGACTTTAAGCTCTTTCTGGCACGATAGTAGCGAAGTGAATATACCAGATAAGAAATAACGGAATAAGACACCACTGTGATCGCGTACCAGATCAGTGCATCTTTCGCAAAGCCGATCAGATCCATCTGGTAGATATTCTCCATCAAACTTTCAAAATGATAAAACACATATAACGCAAATAAAATCACATATGCCAGAGTACAACTGATCACTGACCGAAGCACTTGCACAGCGATATAGTCACTGCGAAAATACTTGCCGATCGCTACATTTTTCTTACCTTCATTCTCTTCATAGGAAGCCATATGTGTCATTAAAATAATTCGTTCTTCGTTGAGCATCGTTCACTCCCATATTTATAGAAAACGCATCTTGTCTCGCTCACGATCGTGTTTCGTGCGCTCCGGTTTCGGCGGTTGATTGGCTTTTAAGATATCATTGAAACCGCTCATCGTCTCACTCTTGCATTTGTCACAAAATCTCCCGCTACGTATCTGTGCGCCACAATTTTCGCACGCTAATCGAATGGGGGAATTCTCGGTTAATTCCAAACGGTCATCTTTTAACCACGCACGAATCTGCGCTTGATCGACATCACATTCCTCTGCTACTTCGGGAATCGTGGCTCCGGTATGATTGCGTACATATTCTTTTACTTCTTGAAATTTTTGTTCCATTTTCTCTTTGCATGACTGACAAGTGGGGATTCCGCTGATATAGTTGAATATTCTGCCGCACAATCTACAATTTCTAACATTCATCTTTTCTCCCATCCGCCCGATCGAACCGAGCATATCTCTTGGTAAAAGAACGACTATGTTCGTTCTTTCCCTACATTTCGACTCCACACGCTAATGTTAAGAAAAATATGTTTTTCACCCCATGTTCTAATAAGACTTTGCTTATCGCGTCGATGGTGGCACCGGTGGTATAAATGTCATCAATAATGATAGTCGTTTCTAATTTTACCTCATTTTGCTTGATATGAAAAGCCTTTTTCAAATTATTTTGCCTCTCGGTGGGGGTTAAGTCTTTCATGGGAAGTGTGTTTTTCACTCTGACAACAATGTCAGAACGCATGGGAATGCCGCAATGGCGGGAAATCGCACGTGCCAGAAGGTCAGATTGGTTGTAGCCGCGTACGTTACGGCGAGCTGCGTGAAGAGGTACCGGAATCAGCGCGTTCGCGCCGCTTTCCTGCAAAAATGAAGCAAATCGCTTTGCCATCTCGTTCCCAAGGGTTCGAGCGTATTCCGGTCTATTGCCATATTTGAGTCGATACAAACTAGCTGCACAAGAATCATATCGATACAAGGCTCTACCGCTCTTGAAGCGATGGGAAATACGAGTACAATCTGAACAATATTCGCCTTCCGTCATCGCAAGCGGCTTCCCACAGCGATAGCAAAAAGGCGATGATATGACTTGAAAGGAATCTTTACACGGCAAGCAAGTCCCCTCCCTGGTAATAGGGCGAATGGCGTCACATACGGGACAGCGGGGAGGAAAAACCAGATTTAAGAGAACATTCATCGTTTCTTTCACTTTGCCTGCCTTTCACAGACCTTCTTCTCGCTGACTCTCTCTGATCGAAATCATCTCGGTAATGCGTTGCGCAAATGCCGTGTAGCGACGGCTCTCACTCTCATTACAAATCATCTCTCGTATCGCATGACTGCTGCCTAATATCATGACACATTTTTTTGCTCTCGTCACCCCGGTATAGAGAAGATTGCGTGTCAACAACATTTTAGGACCACTCAACAAGGGGATGATAATCGCCGGGTATTCACTTCCTTGTGCTTTGTGAATCGTTATCGCATACGCGAGATCCAATTCAGACAAAAGCGTAAAGGGGTATTCCACCACCTTGCGATCATCAAATTCAACAAGCATCAAGTTGTCGTTGATCTCTATAATTCTACCCATATCTCCGTTAAATACACCTACGCCGGAATCAATTGCGTAGCCTAAATTGCCTGGGATCTCCCACTCTAACTGATAGTTATTTTTGATTTGCATGATCTTGTCGCCTTCGCGGAAGACGACCTGTCCACTCGCGTATTCCCGTTTGGATTCATCGGGCGGATTCAGACAGCTCTGCAAGATATGGTTGAGTGTCTCCACTCCCAAAGGTCCTTTGCGCATGGGTGTGAGGACTTGAATCTCAAACGAAGTGGCATTGACATACCCCGGAAGCTTTTCTGTCAGCAACATCACCATATGTTTGTATATGACATTCACATCTTTTCGTTCCAACAGAAAGAAGTCTTTGCTTTTGTTGTCCAACGCAATTTGTTCGCCGCGATGGATTCGATGTGCGTTTTGTACGATATCGCTCTGACCGGCTTGTCGGAATATTTTCTGTAATATTACCATCGGAAAAGCGTTACTTGCCATAACATCATGCAATACTTGCCCTGCGCCGACACTGGGAAGCTGATTACCGTCTCCCACCAGAATCAATTGCGTTCCGGGAGCAATCGCTTTGAGGAGTGCTTGAAAGATCAATATATCCACCATGGACATTTCATCGATGATCACGACATCCGCTTCTAAGGGGTTTTCTTCATTGCGCTCAAAAAATGTCCTGCCGGAATCTTCGTCTGACAAAGAGGAATTGATCTCTAACAGACGATGAATCGTTTTGGCTTCATAGCCGGTCGCTTCCGTCATACGTTTCGCGGCGCGCCCTGTCGGAGCTGCAAGCGCGATCCTTTTCCCTTCCGCGATGAAAAAGCGAATCATCAAATTGATGGTGGTCGTTTTGCCGGTACCGGGTCCTCCGGATAGGATAAAGATACCGTTTTTGACACATTGCACAACGGTCTGAAATTGTAATTCATCCGGCTCTAATCTAGGTTGATCCGTCGATTGTGCATTTTGCGCTCCACTTTGTGAACGAGTGATGAGATTGGCGATCTTTTGTTCTACCGCTTGTTCCCATTCTTTTGATCGAGGAGATAAAAAAGAAGCGTACAGATCAATCATCATTTTCGCACAATTTAGCTCCGCGTAAAAATAACTGGGAAGGAATACAAAAGCATCCTCTGTCGTTAGATCTGATTTGAGGATGACCTTGCGTTCCATTGCAAGATTATTGATTTGCAAAGAAATCAATTCTTCCGGTACTTCTAATAGTTGATTCGCACGTGAAAGAAGTTGTTGGCGTGGCAGATAGCAATGACCTTCCGCAATCGCCTGGGAGAGTGTATAAAGAATCCCGGCTCGAATACGATAATCGGAATCCACCCGAATCTGCGCGTGAGCGGCGATTTCATCTGCGCTGCGAAATCCTACTCCCTTAATATCTTCCGCCAGACGATATGGATTTTCTCGAATAATGCGATAGATGTCTTCCTTGTAGGTATTGTATATTTTAACGGCTAATGTATTGGATATCCCAAATTGAGCCAAGAAAACAAACGCACTGCGCAACTCTTTCTTGTCTGCCATTTGTGCGCTGATCTCTCTGGCAAGACGTTCGCTAATACCTCGTACTTCTTGCAATCGTTCCGGCTCTTCTTCCATAATGCGAAAGGTATCGTCCCCGAATCGTTTCAAAATCCTACCGGCAAGCACGATGCCGACTCCTTTGATAGCACCGCTTCCCAGATATCTTTCCATATCCTGCGCGGTCTTAGGTGCCTCATTGTGATAGCTTTGAATCTGAAACTGTGCTCCATAGACAGGATGGTCAATATATTCGCCTGTGGCGCTGATGGATTCCCCCATTCCGATCCCATGGAGTGTCCCGACGCAAGTAATCTCTTCGCCTTGACTTTCCAATGTTAAGACTGTATATCCATTTTCTTTGTTTTGAAAAACGATATGCGTAACAAATCCGCTAAGGGATTCCATGATTGATATACCTCAATTGTTCTTCATCTGTTCATAGAGGATTTGAGCAAGACCAAGGCTGTTTTGCTCCGTAGACTGCGCTGCCATCGCTTGAATCATTTGATCTTTTTGAAAATCCATCAAGGTGCTGGTCGCGTTACTCGATGTTTCTGATTCCGGAATGGTTTTCCACATCGATTGAAAGACTTGTTCCAAAAAATAAGATTCAAACTGCTTACATACATCCATCAATTCCTCTTGGGATGTAGATCTTGCCTGCAAGCTGTTTTGGAGTGTTTCCGCTTGTTTGTTCCCTGCCATTGTAGTATACAAATCCGTATAAGCACTTGTCAGTCCCGTCAAATCCATCTTGCTCCCATCTGCGCGCCTCTGGCGCGCGTTCCAATCAAGGAGTTTGAAAGTTTCCTTTACTTTCAAACATTGCTCCCGTCTGCGCGCCGCTAGCGCGCTGTCGTTCTATTAGCGACGTAGATTGTTGGCTTGTTGAAGCATTTCGTCCGATGCTGTAATCGCTTTGGAATTAAGCTCATACGCTCTTTGGGTGACGATCATGTTGACCATCTCGTCGGCCACTTGCACATTGGATGCTTCCAAATAGCCTTGCAACAGTTGGCTCTTCTCGACTTGATTGTTCGTGCTTTCGTTGATGGGCTGACCGCTGGCGGCTGTTTGCGCAAAGAGGTTGTCTCCTTGCCGTTCCAAACCCGCCGGATTGGAAAATTGGAAAACCCCTATTTGTATTCCTAAAGCTTGGGGCACATTGTTGGCATCCGGATAGTAAAGTTGACCATCTGCATCAATATCTATTTCACTAAGGGTATATGTTTGATTGAGTACGATCGGATTGCCGGTGGTGGACAAAACAGGGTGACCCGACGTGTCCGAAAGCATACTCCCTCCATTCGTCGACAGTGTCCAACGGAAGTTACCGTCTTTGGTAAAGAAAGGGTTCCCATCCTCTCCTTGAACTGAAAAGAACCCATTGCCGTTAATCGCGAAAGCGGAAGTACTCGTAGATGCAACGATATTCCCTGTCGTAAAGATAGAAGTAATGGATGCATTTCGAACACCCAGTCCCACTTGTGCGCTCACCGGTTTTTGTTCTCCGTTTGCACTGGTGGTCCTAGTCTGTATCGTTTGGTATAGCAAAGTCTTGAATTCATTGACCTGTGTCTTGTATCCTGTTGTATTGACGTTGGAAAGATTGTTAGCTATCACATCCAAATTTGTCTGCTGCGCGGTCATCCCGGTCGCCGCTGTCCATAAACTTCGAACCATGCTATCCTCCTGTATGTTTACTCTTCACACGATAATGGAAACAAGTCATGAATCACAGACTTAATTAACCTTACCGAGCTGGTTCACGGTGATATCCAATCCGCCGTCATAAGCTTGAATGACTTTTTGATTGGTCTCATATGCTCTCGTAATCGCAATAAGGTTCACCATCTCCGATACGGTATTGACATTGGACATTTCTAAATACCCGGAATGAAGTACCGCGTTTGCCTGCGTCAATTCGGCTCCTTCTACCGGCTGGTAATAAGTCTCTCCATATTTTTCAAGGTAATCGTAATTTTCAAAATCCGTGATACCAACTGTCGCTACGAGTCTATCATTCTGCATGATATCGCCATTTTTGATAATCTGCGCTTCTTGATTGGGGTCTAGTCTGATCCTCGCGTTTTGATCATCCAAGACATAATCGCCGTCCTTGGTCACCAAATACCCTTCTTGATTCAAGGTAAAGGATCCTGACCGCGTGTATTTCGTGGAAGTCTCTCCCGCCTTATTGGTGAATTCCACAGCAAAAAATCCGTCCCCCGAGATAGCCAGATCGTAAGTGTTGTTCGTGATACGAAAAGAACC
>JAISHZ010000053.1 GCA_031262285.1 Lachnospiraceae bacterium
AAATTCGATGCGATCAATCAAATCCAATAAATCTAAATGTGTCTCAGGTGATGTATGTAGATAAACAGTACCCATGGAGACACGACAAAAGATTTTCTCTGTATGTTCCACACGTTCGATTTCCCAGTAGTCGTTGAACCGCATGAAAACCTGGTTTGAAGACTCGATTGCATCTTCTTGGTCCATTTCACGCAAAAGCAGCGCATTTGCCGCCTCTATGTCATTTGGGAGTTCGGGTGAAGACTGCGAAGCACAATCTGTGGAGTTCGCCTCATTTTGAGATTCGATCAAAGATGCCGCAGCAACATCTGCAGATTCTGCTGTGATGTCCTGATGGATGGCACGCATCAAAAGGGTATAGTGATGATTCTTGATGTGATATAAACGATAGTTGTAGGCTTTTTCATGTTCCTGAAGCCACAAAACTGTCCGATACAAAAGTTTGGTTTCTGCTTCTCGACCATACACATTGTGAATCTCATTCATTCCTCGAATATCCAAGCAAGTTAGATAAAATGCGCAGTCCTTTTGATCGCACAAGTCTTTGTATAGTTTCAAGCTATTGGGGATGTTCAAGTCTTGATTATAGTATTTATAGTATGCGGCTTCCGCATCGATCGCTTTAGCGCCTTGCATCGATGCTTTTGTCCCTACCGTCATTGTGTTCTCCTCTCGTATGACGTGCATATGCACGTCATTTTCTGAAGCACTTCTCAATGACCCGAATTACTTGCACAGCTTCAAACGGCTTCGTGAGGTACTCAAATGCTCCTAATCGTATGGCTTGAGCCGCTTTCTTGGATTGACCTGCCGCCGTAACCATGATTACCTTAGCTGATGGATCCGTAAACATAATTTTTTCTAGGGCACCGAGACCATCTAGGGTAGGCATCGTCACATCCATTGTTACCAAATCCGGTTTCAATTCCAAATATTTCTGAACGCCTTCCTCGCCGTTAGACGCCTCTCCAATCACTTCATATCCCGCACTTTCCAATACTCCCCGTAGGATCTTCCTAGAGGTTCTTGAATCGTCAATGATTAAAATCCTTACCATCTTATTTTCCTCCGATTTATATAAAATTGGTTGGGGAGTTAAAACACCTCTATCTCTTGATCCGCATACGCCACCAGTAAATCAATCGGCTGACCGAAGACAAACAGCGGGATCGAAATCAGTTCTCTGGTTTTGATAGTTACTTGGCTTTCTGATTCGTCTTCGGGATATATCTGCGGTACACATAGTTCCAGTTCTATGCCATTTTCTTCTTGCGCAGTTACGAAAAGTCCATTGCATACATTTAAAAACTCACACACCGAGTCTAATGAATCCGCATCAATCTCGGTAAACTCCTCCGAAGCATATTGACTCGCGAGTGCCAGTATTCCTTGCGCTGCACCGGCAAAGGCAGTCAATACAGAAATCTCTCCTGTGATGTCCTGTCTCGCCACGGCACTTGCTTGATAGCTGCTTACACACTTGGGGTGATCTATGCGTACATCACGATCAATGAAGCGTAGCAAGGTACGAAGCACAATGCCGATATACTCTTTAAAAGCATCTGCAACCGGTAATTTTCGTACCATGACGTGACAAATACGATCGATATCACCGCTTTTTAACGCATCTAAATCTTCATCGTCGAAGTTGTTTTCCGCAGCATACTCGTCAAGTAATGCATTAAGGCTATCCAACTCCAGCCCATTACTTTCCGTCAAGGTCTGGAGAAACTGTAAATAAGGATTCCCTTGCTTTTTTAACAGCTCCGCCACCTGTTGTTCCGTTAAGTAACCATGTTCGACCGCCAAATCACCAAATCGTTTATCCACTTGCGTTTGTAATCGATTGAGTTTGGAAGCTTGATCTTTGCTCATGTATCCGGCTTCAACAGCGAGAAATCCCATCTTAATTCGAACGGATTTCATCGCCGCTTTCGCAGATTCAAGTGCTTCGTTGGACAGTATGTTTTTCTCTTTTAAATACTGTCCAAAGTATACTTCAAACATAATCCGGCTCCTCTCGATACTTCTTTCGTAATTAGATGCGTCCTGAATTCGTAATGCTTTGGGTGTCACTATAGTACCATAAACTCGTACAGAAAATCAATGCGTGAGCAAAAAAACTCAATCGATTCACTACTTATATGAACTAGATAAAACGAAGTATTGTAGCTGATGGTTCTTGGCTTTTTCGGATATTGTGCGCATACATAACAGGTCCTTCTCCGCCATATTCCTCGCGGTATTCGATAGAAAAAGATGCTGTCAGGGTTATCCAGTGTTTTTCAACAAGGGTTTGAGCGCTTTCGTAATGGACTACAAAGCCTAAAAAAGTAATGTCGTCCGCACAACAGGTCATGGCCGGCCACCCCGCAACAAAACAATCATCTCCGGTTTCTTGGGGTTTTAGTACCATGGCATTCAGTTGAATGATTTTATTTTCGTAGCGTTTCGGATGATCTATGGCGTCGAAATAGAACATCGAAAATTCATCATATCCTACCACAATCGGTTCATCGGACAAATCATACGGCAGGTCTTCTTCAAAAATCTCATTGATCTGACCGTTTTCATCTTCGAAAATAATTTCCGCTTTTTGATTGATTGCTTTGACATTGCGCCGAAAGCTTGCCAAATCCTGACTTTTGTCGCAGCGATTAAATACAATCATCTCCGATCCTCGAATCATTTGCGCCAACAGTGAACGCATATTTGTATAAGAACGTACAAAGCTGCTCGCGTCGATGATGGTGACCTGCTGTTCTATTTGCCAGTGCCAGGGAAGCTTCACATTCGCACTATTCCACATACCATTAAATTCGATCACGATACGAACCGGTTTGTACTTCTTTTCCAATTCCAGGAGATTCTTCGATGTGAAATCTGCTACATCCGATATGATCTCCTGTACTGTATTGGTTCTTTCTAAAAGCATCTGATCATATTCCAATTCACCTTCCTCGCAAAGCAGTAAAAGTGTTCTTCCTGCCACTTGAAAGTACGATTGTTGCAAGGTGTATTGAATGAATTCCGTTTTTCCGCTTTCCAAAAAACCATTGATCATATAGACCGGCTTCATATTTTCAGTCCTCTTTATCTGACTCTTGTGATTGACACGCGAAGGTGTTTATGTGGGGAGCGAAAGCGCCAATTGCATCAGAAATGTCAGACCGGCTGTCGAGATGTAAAAAATGATCATCCCGGGATTCAAAAAAACAGCCTTAGCTCCTTTGTAAGAAAGTGGGGTTCCATAACCGAGTGAGAATTTCTTTAAATCTGTGGATGCATAAACAATTGTAACGATTACGCCAACTAGTGCGATACACATAAGAGCGACTGAGTAAAGTTCCACGATAGACTCCGCTTGCTGGTGATCTAGCGTAGCTATTACGAGACCGATGCATGCAATCGAGTTGATCACAAAATGGAGGAGCCAGTTATAGAAGAAATTCTTCGTATATGCATAAACGGTCGCCAAGATTAAGCCCAATTGGAATGTATAGAGCATCTGAAAGAGGTTCATATGAAAACTCATAAATAAGATGGCGCTCACAAGGATGTAAACATGCGGTCCGTAGCCGATGAGCTTATCATAAAGAATTTTACGGAATATAAATTCTTCAAATAATGGAGCGATAACGGCCATCGCTATGACATTTGCTACAATAGTTCCCTGTTCAATCGAGACAACAAGAGCGTTGTCCATCGGTACCCCTAAAATGAGATCTGCGACCGCTGATAATAGGTTCGTGCCGATATTGAATACTTGCATCAATCCATACGATCCGAAAA
>JAISHZ010000152.1 GCA_031262285.1 Lachnospiraceae bacterium
TTCTTTTGCCAATCCCAGCAACTCTTTTAACGTGACGCCCATTTCTTCGCACCTCCTCAGATGTATCAAGTATATCACAACTGATAGTGCATTTCAATGTCCTTTGCGACTATCACCAATTATATTGATGTCACCCAGAAAAAACCAATTGTTGTCAAACTACATCGTTCGCTTTTTTTCGACCCGCGCAATACGCCGGAGGATGTTCAGCATTTGAGCGAACGGTGGAAACCATCGCTGGAAAATATTTTCGGCAACTACACTCCGCTAGTCATTGGTTACAACGGCGGCGATAATACATTGATGGAGTATCTGTGCGACCCGAGTAACACGCTACGCCATGGGCTTTATTGGTTCAAACGTACGAATGACCCTCTACCCGACCGCGTGAAAGATATGCTTTCACTGCGTAATGGCACGCTGATAGAAATTGACGAGCCCAGCGCCTTTGACTGGATGATGTGGAAGATCGGCCAGCACAAAAGACATCAAGACGCAACTGAGTGGTTACACAACCGTGCGCACGAGTTGAGCAAGCGTTATAACGATCAAGTGGCGAGTTTTGCCGAAAACGCCAAAGACAAAGCGGTAATGAAAGACATCAATCAGCGCTGGTTGGATCAAATTACTGAGGCAAACCGCAGAATAAAGAAAAACCCGGAAGACTCAAGGGCATGGTTTGACCGGGCTGATGCATGCGACAAAATAAAAGATTACAAAAGCGCCGTCGCAGATTTTACCAAGGCTATTGAATTGAATCCGCAATATACAGCAGCATATATTAATCGTGGTTATGCTTATAATGCTCTCAAGCAATATGAGAAAGCTATTACAGATTGTTGCAACGCCATTGAACTGGATCCGAAAATGGCAACAGCCTATAATAATCGCGGTTATGCCTATAACGATCTCGAGCAATACGAGAAAGCTATTGCGGATTATTGCAAAGCCATTGAACAGGATCCTCAAAGGGCTTCTGCCTATAACAATCGTGGTTCTGCCTATAATAATCTCAAGCAATACGAGAAAGCTATTGCGGATTCCAGCAAAGCCATTGAACTGGATCCGCAAATGGCTTCTGCCTATAACATACGTGGATATGCCTATAATAAGCTCAAGCAGTACGAGGAGGCTGTTGCGGATTTTTCCAAAGCTATTGAACTGAATCCGCAAATGGCTCATTCCTATAATTACCGTGGTTATGTCTATAATGAGCTCGGGCAATATGAAAAAGCCTATATGGATTACAGCAAGGTCATCGAACTGGATCCTCAATACCCTCAAGCCTATAATAATCGTGCCAGAGTTTACGACGCACTCAACAAGCCCGAACTCGTTGCTGCGACTGTGCAAAATACAAGGTACGCACAGGGGGAAGACACCGATTTCCCCCCACCTCACTAATTCCGGTTCAAATATTGGCGGAGAGCCAATCCTCCGCCGATATTCATTCACCGCACCTCCGAAACCCTTGTCTTATCCCCCCGCACCTTCTCCGGCTCTGCTTTTGCAGGCGGTACGATAAGAATATCGTGCGTGTTACTAGCAAGCTCTGCATTTACGTGGTCAAACTGCTCTTGAAGACCGCGATCTTTTGCATCAAGGGTCACACAGCCTTTCGTCATTTCGGAAACTTTCTCCTAGTTGGATTTTGTGAGTTCCATCTTACCGTTGAACTGCGTCGGCAAAGCCATGTACTCAATAAGTGAATATTTCAATGCGGCTGAGCCACCTGTCCGATGATGCGAATTACTCATAAGCGCAACTATAGGGGTACGATTTTTCTTTTTTGATCTACTTTACTGCGAAACAAGGATCAAGCAAGTATTCATAACTAAGCAGGAATTGTAATACGCTCTTGAGGTAGTAGAAACTCGTTTACAAGAAAGATGAATGAAATAAACATAGAGAAAAGGTACGCACATTGCCAATATTAATAAGAAAACGCAGTAACCTCGCCGAATGAGTAACTACTGCGTTTTCTCGTTGCTTAATAACAGAGCAATTTTTCCATATTATTGTTGTTCAAGGTCTTGACGTAAGCATTCCTCTAGGCTTTCGTTGGGAGAAATTCGGATTTCCCTAATCTTCTCGCAGAGCTCGTTAAGGAAAGACTGCTCGGTCTGACCCGCGAAAGCGTCCTTCTTTGTTGTGGTTCAATTTACAGTAAGAACAAATAGCATTTCATGTACTTTTAGATATGATTAGCGAAACATTACCCTTAAATATAGGTTACAATTCACACGTTCGCCGATCTACGTTTGAAGAGCAGTGTATCCCGGACGAACCGCACAGAGTTTGTGGGTGAGTCGGAATGTCTATTATATTTGATAACGGCTTATCAGTGCACAGAACCGCACAGAGCCGAGGGGAGTTTTGGGTGTTATACGTTCTGTGGAGATGAGACCAAGGGAAAATGAGCGCTTGCTTGTGCGCGCATTTTCCCTGCTCGGGCTCATCGGAACGCCCAGAGAGTCTAACACCCAAAACGCCCCTCGGCTCTGCGCGGTTCGTCCGGGATACACTGCCTTTGAATGTAGATCCGCGAACGCGTGAATTATAACGAAACGCTTTCATTCCCAAAGTGCTTATGCTATACTATCAAAAAGTATTCCCAACGCTACGGCGCATTTCGGGACAAAAGGAGCGCACATGACTGGTGTGTGGGGAGCAATTCGAGCAAAATGCAAGGAAAACATAGAGCCTGCAGAGGGATTTCTTTGGGTCATATTGATTGGCTTTTCTATGAACCAATTGACGTATCTTTTGGGTCTTTTTTTTGATTTCTCCTTTACACGATATAGTCACATCGTGCTTGTTTTGTGGTTACTTTATGCAGCGACTGTCATTTTTCTATTTTGCAAAAGGAGAAAGAACAGACCGAGCATCGTACCCAGATCAAGAACCAAGATCGAGACGATACTTTTTTGGAGCTTCGCAGGGATACTATTGATTCAAGTGATGATGATCACCACCGGAGAAATACAGTATCCCAAAGGAGAAATGACTGTAGAAATCGTGAATGCTTTTCTTTCTGCGGACGATATGTGGACGCTCAATCCACTGACGGGAATGCCATATACGGCGGGAGTACCGTTTCGCATACAGATCTTAGGGTTACCGGCTTTCTATGGAGCGATCTGCAAATGGACAGGTCTTTCGGCGCAGTTTGTGATATTGCGTGCTGTGCCCCTTGTTGTTTTGTGTCTTACCTATCTGGCTTTTGATTCTTTGGCAAAGGTCTTTTACCCAAATGACTCTTTTCGGAAAAGAATCTTCTTACTAGTCGCCGCTTTCCTTTTCCTATTTGGCGCATATATGGATGTCATGGATGGATTTGGCTTGCGGTACGCAGGGTTTGCAGGGACGACGATTCGCAATCTAATCCTTGTGCCTACTACCATTGCATCTGTTTTGCGGAAAGACTATTGGATGGTATTACTCTGTATCTTTGTGGAAACTTGTATCGTTTGGACTTTGTATGGCTTGGGATTTTGTGTGTTGACCGCAATCATATTGAGCGTGCTAATGCGCTGCCATCGAAAGGAGCGCATATGAGCGAATTGTGCACACAAGCTTGGAAAGGGTTTCTTGCATACACACAAAGCGGGAAATATGCGGTGCTGTTTTTGTGCGTGCTGCTTTATTGGTGGTTTGGGGTATCGCAAAGGTCACAAAAAGGAAATATATTTGCAACCTATGCGACTTTGACTGCGATTGGCGTGATATTTCCGCCTACCGCAGTTGGTTTTATGATCTATCAAACTCCATTTTACAATTATCGATGGATATTCGGGTTGGTGCCGATTACGGCAATGATAGCCGGAGGTGCCGTTGCTTTTTATACGCCGTATCGTTTTTCAAAAGAATCTATTGCGAAGATCGCGTTGTATGTCTGCATGGGCGCGGCAATGGTCGTATTGTGCGGAACTGCCGGACGCGTTCGAACACAAGCGGTTGATGATGCTTTGTTGTCGGAAAACGCGCAAGAAACTCGCGTACTGGTGGATGAGCTGCGAAAAGCAGGCGATACTGAAACTATCTGTTTACTGGCTCCACAAGAGATTATGGAGTGGGTCAGAATCATTGATTCTCAAATCACTATGCCTTATGGGCGCAACCTATGGCAACCGGAGACAAATGGGTATTCTTATGATGTTGTGCGCGAGGGAGCAGACGAGCTTTATGCGTGGATGGTACAAGCTTGTAAAGATGATGTGGTGTGGGAAGAAAAAAGCGCTTATGAAGCGCTTACGATTGCTATTACTCTAGGGATGAATCGACTTTTGCTTCCTGATACGATCGGAGAGGAGTTTGCTGAGCATATACGAGATTTTTACTGTGAATTGTTCGATGAACAAGATGGATGCACGTTCAGCGCTCCAAAAGGCTACTATTTATTTGTGATTCACAAATAGTTGAGATGCGATTACGATTCATAGGTTGTATACCGCGAAGCAGAAATTGTGCAGAATGCACAATTTCGCAAGGGTAGCAACCGCCAAATCACATAGCGATGAATTTTATCGCAGAGTGATGAATTTTATCGCTATGTGATTTGTGCGATATGTTGCTATGAACGCCGAAGGCGTGAATAGTAACAGTAGTGCGGAGGAAATGACAATGGATGAAACCGTCAGTATTATTATTCCGGCTTATAATGCGGAAAAGTATTTAGTGCAATCTTTGGATAGCGTTCGCGCACAAACATATACAGATTATGAGGTTTTACTCGTTTTGGATGGGTGTACAGATGGAAGTGCACAAATCGCAGAACAATATCAGAGTAATAATGCCAATATGAAAATGCGGTTGTTTTACACAGAACACAACATTGGTGCGGCCAGTGCAAGAAATTTGGCTTTGTCAAAAGCGACAGGGCGTTACATTGCTTATCTGGATGCGGATGATATTTGGCGGAAAGACAAGCTAACAGATGAATTGGATTTTATGCACAAGGAGAATGCCGCATTTGTATTTACCGGATATGAGTTTGCGGATGAATTTGGTCAAGGGACAGGGAAAGTAGTCAAAATCCCAAAACTGCTTACGTATCGAGCGGCATTGAAAAATACAACGATTTTTACTTCCACCGTAATGTTTGATACACAAAAGATACCCAAAGCGTTGTTGGAGATGCCGCTTATCAAAAGTGAAGATACTGCGTTGTGGTGGAAAGTGCTGCGACAGGGATATCGTGCGCATGGGTTGGATGAAAATCTGACATGGTATCGCCGACCGCAAACATCCTTGTCTTCCAATAAACTAAGTGCTATCAGCCGTATCTGGAATTTGTATCGCCAAGCGGAATTGCTCTCTGTACCTCGTAGTTGTGTTTATTTTTGCGTATGGGCACTTCGAGCTACACTTCGGCGGATGTAAGAGCATATCGATTTGGTGAAAAGACGAAAAAGCATGAGGTGAGCGATGGAACGGAAGAAAAAATGCATTGATTATCGTCGGTTAGAGTCATTCAAACGCTTTATCAATCTGTTATTGGGAGCGGTGTGTCTTGGTCTGGAAATCAGCATTTTTACGTATCACTGGATTATACATTTTTATGGTAGTTTGGCAGAGGGTATTCACTACTTCCGTTGGGGGTATGTGCTGGAAGTCGTTTTGTATGGGGTGATTCTGTTTTCTTTCTCTAAAATGTACGGAGGGTTACGGATTGGGTATTTAAAGAACGAGGAAACCATTTTTTCAAAAATATTCGCAACAGTGGTAGCAAATATTATTATTTATTTCGAGTTATCTTTGATGGCAAACCAATTGTTTATGCTGCGATTTTTCTTGGAAATGACAGCATGGCAGATATTTATTGATATTGTATGGATCAACATCGCTGCACGAATTTACAAAGATTTATTCCCGCCACGAAAATTGCTGTTGATTCATGGAGACAGACCGGTGGAGTCTATTTTAGAGAAATTCAATAGTCGCAAAGACAAATATCAAGTCGTAAACTGTATCAATGTGAGAAAAGGGATCAAAAACATCTGTAATGAATTAATAGACGGGGTTCAACGCAATCAATATCATGCGGTCGTGTTATGGGATATCTCTATGCAAGAACGAAATACATTATTAAAATTTTGTTATGCACACTCGGTTCGCTCTTATATTATGCCAAAGATAGCAGATGTTATATTAATAGGTGCGGAAGAATTACACTTGTTTGATACACCGATCTTGCTTACCAGAGAATATAGTTTGACGATGGAACAGCGTTTTTTGAAACGAATGATCGATATTGTTTTTGCCTGTATCCTATTAATCCTTAGTTTTCCGTTTATGCTCATTACGGCAGTAGCAATCAAGCTTTGCGATCATGGTCCGATTCTGTATAAGCAAACGCGCTGTACCAAAAATCAAAAAGAGTTTTCTATTATGAAATTTCGCAGTATGTACTTAGACGCAGAAAAGGATGGGATAGCAAGGCTTTCAGCCAAAAATGATCAACGTATCACACCGATTGGAAAATGGATTCGGAAAGTGAGATTAGATGAGCTGCCGCAGTTGTTCAATATTTTAAAAGGAGATATGTCCTTTATCGGTCCCAGACCGGAACGCCCTGAAATCATCGCACAATATGTGGAGATCATGCCGGAATTTGCTGTTCGAA
>JAISHZ010000292.1 GCA_031262285.1 Lachnospiraceae bacterium
TCCTGTTTTTGTATTTCACCAATATCGCAAACAAATCAAACTCCAAGGGCGGCAATACGATTTCTTCCCCGCTTTGTATGACAATACGCTTATCTAAATCCAAACAAAAGTCCGCAAACTCAAGTTTTTTGATAAATGTTCCGGTGCGAGTCAGAATTTTTTCAATCCGAACAAGTAGCTCCAGCATTTCAAACGGCTTCAATATGTAGTCCTCCGCTCCGTCGCGCAATCCTTTGATCCGCGACGATACGTCTACCTTGGCTGTCAGATAGATGACCGGAATGCTATATCGCTGCATATGCTCCATGAGTTCAAAACCGTCCATTCCCGGAAGCATGATATCGAGGAGCGCCAAGTCAAATTTATGATCTGATGGCAGATAATTCGCAACATCCTTGCCATTATCAAATGTTTTGTATTCATATCCCGAGAATTCCATATTCATTGCGATGCCGTCCGCGATCGCTTTATCATCTTCCACTATAAGGATTCGTGCCATCATCATTCCTCCCATAAATCCAGTGATTTATTGTATACCGTGTTTTTCACGCGTATAGCGAGCATCTCATCAGAAGTGAAAGCGCCCTGTGCTTTCACATTTTAGCATATCGGCACATGAATTGGATGTTTTGGAATGGTAAAGAAATTGTAAAGCGTTTATGAATTACTATTCAGTCCCTAACCGATTAGGCTTCTGCGCCCGCTACACAAAGGCGCTCTTCTGCGTGTTTTTGGCAATGTACTGACCAATGTCCTAAAATACAGTGATGGGGATCTCACCGTCACACTAGATCAAACCGGACAGGTTCTCTTTACCAATACAGCACACACATTGACGCAAATCCAAGTCGGCAAACTCTTTGAACGCTACTTTTCCGTGGAAGAAACCAAAGGTTCTACCGGAATCGGTCTATCCATCGCCCGTGAACTCATCGAAAATATGCACGGTACCATCACTGCCAAGCTTAGGGATGCGAAGCTGACGATTTGTATTTCTTTTTATCTTAATTTGTAATTTGTAAAAGCTTTTAAAACAAGTTTCCATCATATACCCATTTCAAGCACGAAAAAGGCTATGAACGCATACACTAGTCATACAAATGGCACAATATGATTGACAAAACGTTCTCATTGGTGTAATACTATGTTAATCGGAAGTTGAAATGGAGGAATCACATTATGAATACCGGAGCGAATGATGTTAGAGTAACTGTACGCATTGACAAAAACTTAAAGATCAGTGCGGAGTATCTTTTTGAACGCCTAGGGTTAAACATGACCACTGCATTTAATGTTTTTCTGCGTAAGGCAGTTGAGGAAAATGCGATACCATTCTCTGTCAGCACAAAGTCGATCGGTATAGGCGGCGATCTTTCTGCGAATGATGTTACGAATGCCTTTGTAAATACAGTCTCATCCGAAATAAGCAACGCAAAAAAGCACAATTTCCCCATCGCCGGTTATGATATAAAAACCCAGCGTGCTTATTTAGAGAATGTTGATGGCACGAGGGAGTACATTGATGAATAAGATTACTAATCGCCGTCCGATTGTTTTATGCATTGCAGGTCCTAAAACCACGCACATAAAAGGAGATTACGAATGCGACAACGCGTAATATCATATTCCTTGAATCTCAAAAAACACATATTACATTTTGAACAGCAAACAAAGCAATATGTACTGTTGGGATTTGTAGTTGGCATACTGACCTATTTTTCTTTGATGGCGAATCACTTGGTTAATGACTTGGATGGTATTTGGCATCTTTCTAATTTCATGGCAGGAGACTGGGAAATCTCTTTAGGAAGAGGTTTGCAAAGATATGCGGATAGAGCCAGATTCGGAATCGTGTCCGACGCCTTCAACAGTCTATTGACGATAGGTCTATTCAGTATTTCTAACGCATTGATTCTGTACACGCTTAGTTCTGCCAAACAATGCGTTGGCATTGGTACCCCCCCCCACAATTCCATGCTGTGCAACACCACTCATAATGGTTCCTCGCGGCATCCAATAGTTGAATATCTTTTTTGTGTCATCATGATCGCTAATCCGATTGCTTGTTGTTCGTTGTCCTATAGTTATATGTCAGTAAACTTTGGTCTGGCTTATTTTTGCAGTTCTTTATCAGGGTGCATCATATGCTTTAGTTTTTTTCGTAAAAACAAACTACTAGGTATGCTAACGGCTGCTCTATGTTTATCTGCTTCTTTAGCTTTTTACCAATCGTATATTGGTATTTTCTGTGTTATGTGCTTAGCTTCGTCTATCATTCTACTTAGAATGGATACACCTATCCGCAAAACGCTACTATTTCTTGGCTACTGTTTTATTACCCTTCTATTCGCCGGAGTTTTATATTATTTTCTTGTACATGCTCTACTACATCATGCTGATATATCTTTCAGCAGCTATAGAGGTGCGGACCAACTCCATTTATCAACAATGATTTTGCAGTTGCCTACTACAATCTTGAGTATTTACAAAGGGATGTGGGGATATTTCTGGGAAACACAACTTTTTTCCGGATTGGAATTCATGACATGTGTTCTTATAGCCTTATTGTTTTTATATGGGATGACATTCATCTATCAGTTCACAATCTTGATTCGAAAAAATCGCTCGCGTGCTTTTCTTTACATGCTATTGACATTTCTTCTACCTATTGCTTCCTGCTTTGTTATGCTTTTAGCGGTAGGAAACGAGATGTCAATCTTAA
>JAISHZ010000302.1 GCA_031262285.1 Lachnospiraceae bacterium
GTCCCGGCGGAGTCGTAGACGGTAAAGAAGTAAAGATGGAAGTCAAAGTGGGCGATAATGTGATTTATTCGAAATATTCCGGAACAGAAGTAAAGATGGATGACGAAGAATATATCATAGTGAAACAAAGCGATATTTTGGCAGTGATTGCATAAACGCAAAAGGAGGATCATCAACCATGGCAAAAGAGATCAAATACGGAGCGGAGGCTCGCGCAGCTTTAGAATCCGGTGTCAATCAATTGGCGGATACGCTAAGAGGGACACTCGGACCCAAAGGAAGAAATGTTGTATTGGACAAGTCTTTTGGCACCCCACTGATTACAAATGACGGTGTTACCATTGCAAAAGAGATAGAACTCAAAGATGCATTTGAGAATATGGGTGCGCAATTAGTCAAAGAAGTAGCAACCAAGACCAATGATGTCGCAGGAGACGGAACCACCACCGCGACAGTTTTGGCACAAGCGATGATCAATGCAGGAATGAAAAACTTGGCAGCAGGCGCAAACCCGATTATCTTGCGCAAAGGCATGAAGAAAGCAACTGACTGTGCAGTAGAGACGATCCTCAAGATGAGCCGTAAGTTGGAAGGCAAAGAGCAGATCGCAAGAGTGGCAGCTATTTCCGCCGGAGACGATGAAGTCGGCGAATTGGTAGCAGACGCAATGGAAAAAGCATCCGTAGACGGTGTTATCACCATTGAAGAGTCCAAAACAATGATGACAGAATTGGATCTCGTAGAAGGAATGCAATTTGACAGAGGCTATATTTCCGCTTATATGTCCACTGATATGGACAAAATGGAAGCAACCTTAGACAATCCGTATATCTTGATTACAGACAAGAAGATCTCCTCTATTCAAGAGATCTTGCCTCTTTTGGAGCAAGCGGTTCAATCAGGCGCGAAACTTCTCATCATTGCAGAAGACGTGGAAGGCGAAGCCCTTACGACCTTGATCGTCAACAAACTACGCGGAACCTTTACAGCCGTAGCAGTCAAAGCTCCCGGATATGGCGACAGACGCAAAGCGATGTTGGAAGATATCGCGACAGTAACCGGTGGAACAGTGATCAGTTCCGAACTGGGATATGAGCTCAAAGATACGACTTTGGATATGTTAGGTCGTGCAAAGTCCGTGAAAATCCAAAAAGAAAATACGATCATCGTGGATGGCGAAGGCGACAAAGCAGCCATTGAAAGCCGTATCAGCCAGATCAAACTTCAGATAGAAGAGACCACATCCGACTTTGACAGAGAAAAATTGCAAGAAAGACTCGCGAAATTAGCAGGCGGCGTTGCCGTGATTCGTGTCGGCGCAGCAACCGAAACCGAGATGAAAGAAGCGAAACTTCGTATGGAAGACGCGCTTGCAGCAACCAAAGCAGCAGTTGAAGAAGGTATCGTATGCGGCGGCGGATCTGCTTATATTCACGCATCCAAAGAAGTAGCCAAATTAGCCGAAGAGATGGAAGGCGATGAGAAAACCGGAGCGCAGATCGTGCTCAAGGCATTGGAGTCTCCGTTGTATCACATCGTTGCCAATGCAGGACTTGAAGGCAGCGTAGTCATCAGCAAGGTATATGAAGCAGAGGTGGGCGTAGGATTTGATGCTTTAAAAGAAGAATACGTCGACATGATCAAAGCGGGAATCCTAGACCCCGTCAAAGTAACCAGAAGCGCGCTCCAAAACGCGACCAGTGTGGCAAGCACGCTGCTCACCACAGAATCCGTTGTAGCGAACATCAAAGAAGATGCACCTGCAATGCCCGCAGGCGGCGGCATGGGCGGTATGATGTAAAACGGTGTAAAACATTTAAAAAGGTGTTGACAGCCTTTTCAAAGAGGGTTATACTTGCAAAAGTATTTATGATGTAGATTGAAAGAGTGGACGCGTTCCACTCTTTCTTACTGTTATGATCGAAGATAGAACGTGCGCCGCAGCACGAAGAGGGAGCATTATGGCAGCCTCAAATTCAACCAAAGACAAAAGTAACCGCGCGAAACGCGATTTATCTTACTGTGAGCGTACACAGAGTTTAGCAGAACCCATTACAACATCTTATGGGTTAGAGATTTACGATATTGACTACTTAAAAGAAGGTAGCGAATACTACCTGCGAATTTATATTGACAAACCGGGAGGGGTAACGATTCAAGATTGCGAGAAAGTCAGCAAAGCGATTTCCCCTCTTTTGGATAGAGAAGATTTTATAGCAGATTCTTATACTTTCGAAGTAAGTAGTCCGGGTCTTGGACGGATACTAAAAAAAGAGAAGCACCTTGAAAAAAGCCTAGGTGAGCTTGTGGAAGTGAAACGCTACAAGCCGGACGAACAAGGGATCAAAGAATACAGTGGTATCTTACACCAATTTGATACTAAGACGATCACGCTAATGGATCAAGCGAAGACGATAGAGATCCCAAGAGAGAAGATTGCAAGAATACGGCTAGCGTTAGTGATAGATAGGGACGAGACCGTCCGGAGCGCGGAAAGAATGGAGGAAATAGGAAAAGATGAATAAAGAATTGATCGATGCGATGGAGGTGTTGGAAAAAGAAAAAGCAATCAGTAAGGAGGTTCTTTTTGAAGCGATTGAGAATTCTCTTTTGACAGCGTGCAGAAATCACTTCGGAAAATCAGACAATGTTAAAGTTCAGATAGACAGAGAAAGCGGAGATTTTCGTTGCTTTGCACTGAAAGAAGTCGTATTGACACAAGAAGAGATAGAAGATACTACTCTTCAGATCAGCTTAGCGGATGCTGCTAAACTGTCAAGACAGATTCAAGTCGGTGACTCTATAAATGTAGAAATTAAATCCAAAGAATTTGGGCGGATCGCCACCCAGAATGCCAAAAACGTGATTTTACAAAAAATCCGTGAGGAAGAACGGAATATCCTCTTTAATCAATATTATGAAAAAGAAAAAGACATCGTAACAGGAGTGGTACAACGCCACATGAATCGCAATATCGGCATCAACTTGGGCAAAGTAGACGCGATCTTAACAGAAAACGAGCAAGTGAAGAACGAAGATTTAAGACCGATGGAGCGAATTAAAGTCTATGTATTGGAAGTAAAGAATACACCGAAAGGGCCACGTATCAGCGTAAGCCGCACACACCCGGAGTTGGTCAAACGACTATTTGAAACGGAAGTAACGGAAATACGAGAAGGAATCGTCGAAATCAAAAGTATCGCCAGAGAACCGGGAAGCCGTACCAAGATAGCGGTATGGAGCAGCAATCCACAGGTGGATGCTCTTGGTGCTTGTGTAGGACTCAATGGAGCGAGGGTCAGTGCCATCGTAGAGGAATTACGCGGAGAAAAGATTGACATCGTCACATGGGATGAGAATCCGGGCAATTTGATTCAAAACGCTTTATCTCCTGCCAAAATAGTCGCTGTTTTTGCAGATCCGGATGAAAAAGTAGCAAAAGTGGTGGTTCCGGATTACCAACTATCCCTCGCAATCGGTCGTGAAGGACAAAACGCCAGATTGGCAGCGCGCTTGACGGGATATAAGATTGACATCAAATCTGAGACACAGGCGAAGGATGCACCGGGCTTCCGTTACGAAGATTATACCGATGACTACGAAGATGAAGACTACGAAGACGACGAGTTTACAGACGAAGATGAAATCTACGAAGACGATGACTTCGAGGATGAGGATTTCGAATTAGATGAATTTGCAGATGAAGATGAGGACTATGAAGACGAGGACACTGACTTCGCAGAAGATGATGAGGATATAGACTTCGAAGAAGAAACGATCCCCGATGAGGAAGAAAGTTAATCATTGAAAAGCAAATAATGTTTTCACGCCTTGATTCGAATGCGAAGCTATAGTACACGCGCCGTCGCGCGCAGACGGGAATAAATATGAAAAAGGTGGTACTTCGGCAATGCATAGGGTGCGGTGTCATGAAATCGAAAAAAGAAATGATACGCGTCATACGTTCACCCGAAGGGTCGATTGGATTGGATACAACAGGAAAGAAGAACGGACGAGGTGCATATCTTTGTAAACAAGAAGAATGTTTGCAAAAATCTCGTAAGAAAAAAGGTCTGGAACGCTCCTTTCAAGTACAGATACCGGAAGCAGTCTATGAAGCGCTGGAGGAGGAATTAAGGAATATTGAGGCAAAATAAAGTACTGTCGCTATTAGGAATCGCGGCGAAGGGCGGCAATGTAGTAAGCGGAGAGCAACAAACCCTAAACGCGATACGGAACAAGTCAGCATTTCTTGTTTTTATCGCAGTTGATGCTTCTGCCAACACAGAGAAATTGTTTACTGATAAATGCTCTTTTCATGAGGTGGCTGTGTGCAAGTTTGGTTCAAAGGAAGGCTTGGGTCGAGCTATCGGAAAAGGAGATCGTTCGTCTCTTGCCATATGTGACAAGGGACTGGCGCAAGCGCTGACGAAACAAATAGAACGAGATGCCGCGCAGACGGCCGAATGGAGGGAGTAGAATGGCGAATCAGAATGGCAATAGTATCAGAATATATACTCTGGCAAAAGAATTAGGAGTTCCCGGCAATGAAATTATCTCCTATTTGTCAAAGGTAGGAGTGGAGGGAAAAACGCCGTCAAGTTCGGTAGGAGAAGAACTGGCGACGAAGATTAGGGAACACTCAAAAGGAAAGGGTTTGTCTGCGGCTTCAAAGGAAGACGCTTTGCCACAACCACCTAAAACGCAATCCCCAACGACAGGAAATGCCAAAAAGAAGGAACTCACAGCGTCGCCTCCCCTTACGGGTAAGCAAAATAGGGTCAAGAAAGCAGACGATGAAATCAAACCGCAGACCGATGAAGAAACAAAGAAAGTGAAAGATAAACAAGAACAAAGTATGCAGAATAGTAAACCAGAGAACAAAAACAATATCAAAGTGCAGAGTACAGCAGATATCAAAACGCAAAGCGTAACAGATTCAAAGGCGAAAAGCGTTACGGATTCTAAGGCGCAAGGTGTATCAGAATCAAAGATACAAGGTGCATCAGAATCCAAGTCGCAAGGTGCATCAGAATCCAATACGCACAGCGTCTCGAATTCCAAGACGCACGATGTAGTTGAGCAAAAACAAAAAAGTACACTCGATATGAAAAAAGACCGTCCGAGTGAGAAAAAAGACGACAATGCGCAAAAAAAGAGTAAGCGTAACATTGTGGTCATGCTCAATCCGGAAAACTCTCAATCTTCACGGAGTGCACAACATACCGGGAAACCGTCCTATTCGGGGAAACAACCGTATCCCGGGAAACCATCTCAGACAGGGAAACCATCTCAGACAGGGAAACCAGCTCAACCCGGGAGACCATCTCAGTCTGGGAAACCACAGCAAAACAATCAACAAAGAACTGCATCTCGCCCTCCTGTGGGACGTGAACAGGCAGCTCGCAAGGATAGAGATCCGAGACAACAGAAACCTAAGACGACTGTTCCCATTCCAAGAGGACCGATCAGACCGTTGACACCGCCGTCTCCTCCGCCAACGGTACAGATGGAGCTATCTCCGGATCAAAAACGTACGATGGAAGCAAAGACAGCGCAGATCGCAGAAAAACAAACGCAAAAAGCGCAGCTTTCTTCGCAACCCATAGAAACGACAGAGTCCATCGCATCTACTTCCAAGAACCAGGTCGTTCCAAGTGTTCAGCCAATAAATAGCGAGAGTTCTTTGTCTTCCTCCAAAATAGAACAAATCCTTGTAAAACCTGCCAAGGCAGAAAAAGGTAGCGAAGAAATCAACCAAGGGGAACAACGTCCAGACCTCAGTTCTCATCAAGGTGAAGCACGACAAAGTAAACCGGATTCTTCTCAAGATAGATCACAACAAGACACACAAGGAACCCAAGATTCGCAAGGAAACCAAGGTTCTCATCAAGATAGACCGCGTCAAGGATCGCAAAGCACACAAGGTTCCCAAGGAACGCAAGGTTCCCACGGAACGCAAGGTTCCCACCAAGGCGGACAGCGCCAAGATACCGGATCTAACCAAGGCGAACAGCGCCAAGGGAGCGGATCCTACCAAGGCGGACAGCGCCAAGGGAGCGGATCCTACCAAGGCGGACAGCGCCAAGGGAGCGGATCCTATCAAGGCGGACAGCGCCAGGATACCGGATCTAACCAAGGCGGACAACGCCAAGGGAGCGGATCCTACCAAGGCGGACAACGCCAAGGAACCGGATCCTACCAAGGCGGACAACGCCAGGATACCGGATCTAACCAAGGCGGACAACGCCAAGGGAGCGGATCCTACCAAGGCGGACAGCGCCAAGGAACCGGATCCTACCAAGACGGACAGCGTCAGGGTACCGGATCCTACCAAGGCGGACAGCGCCAAGGGACAGGATCTTATCAAGGCGGACAGCGCCAAGGAACAGGATCTTATCAAGGTGGACAGCGCCAGGGGACGGGATCCTATCAAGGCGGACAGCGCCAAGATGCCGGTTCTTATCAAGGCGGGCAAAATCGTGGTTCTTATGGATCAAGACCACCGCAAGGCGGGTATGCACAAGGAGAACGCCGTGGTTATGGCGCGGATCGCAATACGAATACCGGACGCCCGGGCAGTACCGATACTAGGAATGATCGCAGTCGCCCGATGAATGGACGACCGGGCGGATTTCCCAATAGACCCGCCGGAACCTATCAAGGTAGAAGCGGAGCACCCGGATTTAGACCGGGCGCAGATCAAAAGCCGGAAGCACCTTTTGGCTCATCGAGAGCTACAGCCACAACAGGACGCGACGGTCGTAAATTCATACCGGGCAAAGGTTTTTCTACGACGGCACAAGGAAAAGATTCCGATAAGAAGCGCGAAGATGATAAGAGACGCTTTGTTCAAGAGAAAGATCGCCGCTCCAAAAAAGAAATTGTTTTTGAAGAAGACGAGAAAGCAAAGACAAGACCCGGTAGATTTATTAAACCAAAAGAAAAAAAAGAAGATATCGAAAAAGAAACCATTAAAGTGATCATTCTTCCGGACTCTCTTACGATAAAAGAACTGGCAGAAAAGATGAAACAACCGGCTGCCGGGATTATTAAGAAACTCTTCTTAACAGGTCGTATTGTAACAGTGAATCAAGAGATCACATACGAAGATGCGGAAGAAATCGCGATGGGATACGAAATCCTGTGCGAAAGAGAAGTCAAAGTCGACGTCATCGAAGAGCTTTTGAAAGAGGACGAAGAAGACGCAGGTGAAATGCAGGAACGCCCTCCTGTTATTTGCGTAATGGGTCACGTGGATCATGGTAAGACGTCCCTTTTGGATGCGATACGCAAGACCAACGTCACCGACAAAGAAGCCGGTGGGATCACGCAGCATATCGGCGCTTATACCGTTCAATTGGGTGAACGCAAGATCACCTTCTTGGACACACCCGGTCACGAGGCGTTTACCGCTATGCGTATGCGTGGAGCAAATGCGACGGACATCGCGATATTGGTAGTCGCTGCCGATGATGGAGTGATGCCGCAGACAGTGGAAGCGATCAGTCACGCAAAAGCAGCAGGGATCGAAATCATCGTAGCTGTCAATAAAGTGGATAAACCATCTGCAAATGTAGAACGCGTGAAACAAGAATTGACCGAATATGGTCTGGTCAGCGAAGACTGGGGTGGAAACACGGTATTTGCACCAGTTTCCGCAAAGAACGGAGAAGGAATCCCACAATTATTGGAAATGATTCTACTCACCGCTGACATTATGGAACTACGCGCCAACCCGGACAGACGCGCCAGAGGACTTGTCATCGAAGCACAGCTTGACAAAGGACGCGGACCGGTCGCTACCGTTCTGGTTCAAAAAGGGACACTTCATGTGGGAGATTTTATCTCCGCAGGAGCAAGTCACGGAAAAGTACGCGCCATGATTGATGATAAAGGCAAAAGAGTCAAAGAAGCTAGACCCTCTATGCCGGTTGAAATATTAGGATTGTCGGACGTACCGGGTGCCGGTGAAGTCTTCCTGTCGCATGATAACGATAAGACTGCCAAGAATTATGCAGAGACGTATTTGACACAAAATAAAGAACGAATGCTGGAAGAAATCAAATCCAAGATGTCATTGGATGATCTTTTCTCGCAAATCAAAGAAGGAAACTTAAAAGAACTCAACTTGATCGTAAAGGCCGACGTTCAAGGCAGCGTAGAAGCAGTGAAACAATCCTTGACGAAGCTTTCCAATGAAGAAGTGGTCGTAAAATGTATCCACGGCGGAGTTGGCGCGATCAATGAATCTGACGTCATGTTGGCTTCCACATCAAACGCGATTATTATCGGATTCAATGTTCGTCCGGATGCGGCAGCAAAAGCAACGTCAGAACGCGAAAACGTAGATTTAAGACTATACAAAGTTATTTATCAAGCAATAGAAGACATACAACTTGCCATGAAGGGTATGCTTGATCCAATCTTTGAAGAAAAAATAATCGGTCATGCGGAAGTGCGACAGATATTCAAAGCGTCTGCGATCGGCAATATCGCCGGATCTTATGTCATGGACGGTACCTTCCAAAGAGGCGCAAGCGTACGTATTACCAGAGAAGGAAAACAGATTTTCGAAGGTAAGTTAGCCTCTCTGAAACGCTTCAAAGATGATGTCAAAGAAGTGAAAACCGGATTTGAATGTGGTCTTGTCTTTGAAGGATTTGACCATATCCAAGAGTTGGATATGGTGGAAGCATATATCATGGTCGAAGTGCCTAGATAACAAGAAGGCGTTACTATTCACGCCTACGGCGTTCATAGCAACAAATCGCACAAATCACTATTCGATAATAACATCACTACGCAATGTTATTATCGAATCACGATTTGGCGCTTGCAACCCTTGCTAAATTGTGCATTCTGCACAATTTAGACTGCGCGAAACACGACTTGTAGTAACAAGAAGGCATCAATTCACCGGATGTGTTCATCCGAGAAAGGAGCTTTCATGAAAAAGAATAGCTTGAAATGGAATCGGATTAATACACAATTACAAAAAGTATTAGGAGAACTCATACGAAGTGAAGTCAAAGATCCCCGCGTAGGACCTATGACAAGCGTGACACTCGTGGCAGTTGCGCCGGATTTGAAAACTTGTAAGGTATGGGTGAGCGCGCTCGGTGATCAAAAAGTCAGAGAAGATACGATAAAAGGCTTAAAAAATGCGGAAGGATTTTTGCGGACGCGTCTTGCAAAAGAAGTCAATTTACGCACGACTCCTGAACTGACTTTTCTGATGGATGAATCCATAGAATATGGTATGGAAATGTCGCGCAAAATTGATGAACTTATGGAACAAGAAGAAAAACGGATGCAAACTCCATAAGCAATAGACGCGTCAAAGACAAGTTGGGAGTACAGAATGGATCAATTGAATATTTTGGCGGCGTGCGGTGAGTCTGCGAAAATCGGCATTACGGGACATATCCGACCGGACGGGGATTGTGTGGCTTCCTGTCTTGCACTTTATTTATATTTGTGTAAGCACTTTCCCGACCGCTATATCAAAGTGTTTTTAGAATCGCCACCGGCGATCTTTGCCGGTCTGAGCGGTTTCGATCAAATAGACACTACTTTTACAGAGAATACAGAGTTTGATTGCTTTTTGGTGGCTGACTGCGAACCGAATCGAATCGGCGAAGCAAAAAAATATTTCCAAACAGCGAAATATACGATAAATATCGATCATCACATCAGTAACGCTGGGGTAAGTTGTCAGTGTAATTACATTAGACCTGATATTAGCTCATGCTGTGAAGTGATTTATGGCGTGATGGATCCGGACAAATTGGATGCGCAAGTCGCAGAAGCGCTATATGTAGGTATGATTCATGATACGGGTGTTTTTCAGTATGAAAGCACGAAGCCGGAGACATTAGAAACAGCAGCCAAATTAATGCGATATGGTTTTCCGTTTTGGAAGATCATTGAAGAAAGTTTTTATGAAAAAACGTATATACAAACCCAGATATTGGGCAGAACATTGATGGAAAGCGTCAGATTTCTAAATGGTCGATGTGTAGCCGGTTGGGTAACACTGAAAACGAAGAAATTTTACGGAATAGAACACGGAGATTTAAATGGGATCGTTAATCAATTACGCAATATCAAAGGCGTGGATTGTGCGATTTTGATACACCAAATCGGAACACAAGAATACAAAGTGAGTCTGCGAAGTACAGATAAGTTGGATGTGTCCGCTGTAGCCACCTATTTTGGCGGCGGAGGTCATATGCGAGCAGCAGGGTGCAACATGAAAGGAACGATACACGATTGTATTAACAATCTATCGAGAATCATCGAACAAATGATCCTACCGATCGAGTAAGCTTCTACAAACGGATCAATCACGAGTTTGAGCAAACCGACGAACTGTTACGAATCACAACGCAGCGAAATATACTCAAAATGGAGATCTATGATTCACGGAATGATAGCGGTAAACAAGGAAATCGGATACACATCGCATGACGTGGTAGCGATCATGCGAGGGATCTTCGGGCAAAAAAAGATCGGTCATACCGGCACGTTGGATCCGGATGCGAGCGGTGTGCTCCCGATTTGCCTGGGAAATGCGACGAAATTATCGGGGATGTTGACTGATCAAGATAAAGAATATATTGCAGAGCTTCGATTGGGTGTGACGACTTCCACACAGGATATGTCCGGGACGATTCAAAGAAGACGACCGGTAGATGGCTTAAAAGAGTCCGATTTTGATAAAATAGTCAGAGAATTTGCCTCACAGGGAGAATATTGGCAGATACCGCCGATGTATTCCGCGATTAAGATCGGGGGGAAGAAGCTGTATGAACTCGCTCGTAGCGGCAAAGAAATCGAACGTCCTCCCAGACAGGTACAGATATATGAAGCAGAAATACTAAACCTCAATCTCTCAGATGCATACGCCAAAATTCGTGTTCGGTGCTCGAAAGGTACCTATATTCGCACTTTCATTACGGATATCGGAGAGCGCTTTGGTTGCGGAGCTGCGATGGCCGGGTTGGTGCGAACTCGTGTGGGATCCATCACCCTTTCAGAGTGTGTTACGATAGCCTATTTGGAGAAGGAACGCGAAGCCGGTACTCTGACAGCTAGATTGCTACCTACCGATTCCTTTTTTGAGGATCTGCCCGCACTGCATATCCAAAACGAGATGGTACATTTACTTCAAAATGGAAACTCCTTTTTCGTACCGGCGACCGTCGAAAATCCCATAAAAGCTCCGGAACGAATCAGAGCCTACGATGAAAGCGGACGTTTTTACGGAATCTATCAATATGACAGAGCAAATATGCGTTACAGACCCGAGAAAATGTTTTTGTAAAAACCGTTTAGGAGAATCCATTTGAAAATCATTTCCAGACAAATAGACTTTCAAATTCCGCAAAATACCGCTGTTGCGATCGGTAAATTTGATGGGGTGCACCGAGGGCACAAGAAGTTATTGGATGCAATATTGGCACACAAAATGGATGACCTTGCTTCTTGCGTCTTTACCTTTTCTCCATCCCCTTCTATATTCCGCGGACAAGGAAATGAGAAGGAATTGACGACGCAGCGTGAGAAAAGAGAAATCTTCGAAGCCATGGGAGTCGAATATTTGGTCGAATTTCCCTTTACGAAAGAGACGGCAGCAATTTTACCGGAAGACTTTATTCGAGATATTTTGTATCATAGGATGAACGTACGTTTTCTGGCAGCAGGTAACGACATTTCATTTGGAAAAGGAGGAACCGGTAATGCTTCTTTGATCCTCTCTTTGGCACACGAACTGCATTTTGAAGCAGCGATTCTGGAAAAAGTCCGTTTTTGCGACCAACCCATCAGTTCTTCTTGGATCCGACTTGCGGTGGAATCCGGCGATATGGAACTAGCCGCTGCGATGCTTGGGGAACCGTATCAGCTATGGGGATCGTGTCAGAACACGGCGCGATCGATGACGACGATGGATCCGCATATCGTCTCTATCGCAGTAGAGCCGAACAAAATCCTCCCCACACGGGGATGGTACCAAGTATGGGTATCTACGAAAGAAGAATTATTTCAAACTTATGTGTCTGTGGCGAATACCGACGACTCCGTGTCGGATCAACTCTACCTATATTACCCGCAGGAACAAACAGTACCCGAAAGAGAGTTAAAGATCTCCTTCATACGAACGTGTCAAAACATCGATGGTTTCATTGCACCATTTTAAATATAGTTTATGTAGCTCCACACCCAACTGCAATGATTGCAACTCATACAAAACATCTGTATCGACCTTTTGTTGTTGCTTTAAAGTTCCTAACTGTTGAACCAGCAATGGTAAATTTCGTTCAATACGTTCCGCAAAATGACCTAACTGCTCACAAGTTGCCGGAGCGCCGATCTCGGAGCCAAAGCTAAGCTTTAGCAGGGTTTCGAAACGCATTTCGTCCTTTGCATCCATCTGATGCAACCATTCAACGAGATGGCTTCGTCCCTTTTGCGTAATCGTGTAGCTGATTTTATCCCTTTTATCACCATTTACATTTTTTGACTTCGCATATCCGCTCAAGACTAATCCATTCAGCGCCGGATAAATACTGCCGTAACTGGCTTTCCAAAAGAAAAAAGAAGCTGCGTCCAACCGCTTTTTTATCTCATACCCAGTCAGACTCTCCCGACGAAGCAACCCTAAAATAACGTAGTCAATCCGTTTTTCAATTGCCATATAAGCTCCCGTCTGCGCGCCAGCGGCGCGCGTACCAATCAAGGCGTTTGAAAATTCCTTATTTCAAACATGCTCCCGTCTGCGCGCCAATGGCGCGCGTACAAATCAAGGCGTTTGAAAATTCCTTATGTCAAACAATGCATAGTACAAATATATCAAAATGATACACATAACGCAACCAAACGAGGAGGAATCAAAATGACCAATCAAGCTGTAGTTATGACGGATATTGGAAAGATGGAGATTCGGGAAGTGCCTGTCCCCCAAGTGGCATCCGGATGTGTACTCATCGAGGTGGAATATGTAGGGATCTGCGGATCAGATTTACATTATTTGGAATTTGGTAAGATCGGGGATTTTGTTGTAGAGGGAGATTTTATCTTAGGACACGAATGCGGCGGGAGAGTGGTAGCGTTGGGAGAAGGCGTGACTACACTCAAAGTGGGGGACGCTGTGGCGTTAGAACCCGGCGCGACGTGTGGAAAGTGCCGATTCTGTAAAGAAGGAAAATACAACCTTTGCCCCGATGTGCAATTTTTGGCTACGCCGCCTTACCAAGGATGCCTCATGAAATACATGGCACATCCCGCAGATTTGTGCTTTCCCCTTCCGCCGACGATGAGCACCAAAGAAGGCGCATTGATCGAACCTTTGGCAGTCGGAATGCACGCTGCCGCGCAAGGAGGAGTCAGTGTAGGAGACCGTGTTGTGATCCTTGGAGCCGGTTGTATCGGATTGATGACATTGTTGGCATGCAAAGCGAGAGGTGCTACTGATATTGTAGTAGTGGATGTAATGGATAAACGCCTACAATTTGCGCAACGATTGGGTGCGAGCACAGTGATTAACGCAAGCAAAGAAGACGTAATCTTGACAGTAGGACGGCTCTTTGAAGAAATGGGAGCGGATGTGGTATTGGAAGCGGCGGGCAATCAAGTGACGACCAAACAAACCGTTTCTCTGGTGAAACGAGGAGGCACCATCGTTTTGGTCGGAATGACGCCGGAAAATCTCATCGAATATGATATCGCAAAACTACTTGCCAAAGAAGCTACCATCAAAACCGTATTTCGCTATCGCAACCTTTACCCCAGAGCCATCGCGGCAGTCGCAAAGGGGAACATCGACATATCCGAGATTGCCACCCACGAATTTCCTTTTGAGGACACCCCTGAAGCCTTTTTATATGCGATTCACAACAAAAACGAAGTCGTAAAAGGAGTGATTAAAATCAAATAGACCAACCCACAAAACGCGCGCACTGATAATAGAAATTTTGAAGTAAGAGAACTTTGAACGCCTTGAATAAGCAGTGCGCATAGCGCGCAGATTGGAGCAAAAATGATTGCAGTATTTATGGCAAATGGTTGTGAAGAAATAGAAGCGTTGACAGTGGTAGACCTATGCCGCAGAGCGCAACTTACGACACAAATGATATCCATTTCAAATCAACAGGCTATCACAGGAGTACACGATATCGTATTTTTAGCCGATTGCCTCATCGAAGAAGTGGACTTTGAACAAATAGAAATGATCGTCTTACCCGGAGGGAAAAAGGGTGCGCAACTCCTACAAGAAAATGAATTGCTCAAACAATGGATACTGGCATTTCACGACAAAGAGAAGCCCCTGGCGGCGATCTGTGCTGCGCCCGGTATCTTGGGACAGTTAGGGATCCTAAACGGAAAAAGAGCTTGTTCCCACCCAACCTTTGAAGATGCCCTAAAAGGAGCAGAAATATCGAAACAGGAAGTAGTCTGTGATGGCAACATCATCACCTCCAGAGGCATGGGAACAGCGATCCCATTTGGACTGGCGATCGTAGAATACTTTACAGATTCAGAAACAGCGCAGAAGCTTGCACAGTCAATCGTATACAATGATGATCGCCTGCTTTAACGGGGATCAAATCAAAAGTAAGCGCATAACGCACAGAGGGATCACATGAATTTTATTGATATCCATACACACATTTTACCGGGAGTAGACGACGGTGCGCAAGATTTAGAACAAAGCGTTCGGATGCTGATGATGGCGCAACAACAAGGCACAGAAGCTATGATCCTGACCCCTCACAACAAACCGGAGCAGATCAATGCGCCTCCCGACAAATTACGAAAAAGACTGGCCAAACTACAGAAGATCACTCAAGAACTCGACATTCCGATACAATTATATGCCGGGATGGAAATTGACTACCGTGACGGCGTTGCAGCACTCTTAGAAACCGGAGAGCTTCTAACCTTGGCGGATAGCCAATATGTGTTAGTGGAATTCCACCCGCAACGAGAGTTTTCCTATATGCGAAATGCCATTTATGAGTTGACATCATACGGTTTTACCCCTATACTGGCTCATGTGGAACGCTATGAATTTGTGATGGCACAAAAGGAGCGTTTGGCGTACTTCTTAGAACATGGAGCATTGCTACAGATAAATGCCAATAGTATTACCACCCAAAAAGTCCCGAGCACGAAAAAAATGTTAAAATATCTTCTCAAAGAACATATGATTCATTTCGTTGCTTCCGACGCACACAATGAAAAAGAAAGAAATCCGCAATTAATCAATTGTGCGCGGTATCTGGAAAAGAAAGTCGGGAAACACTACACACAAAGTCTTCTTTATGATCATGCACAAATGATACTCGAGCATGAGTCCTTATATTGAATGGGACAAAAGCTCGCGGACAAGCAGAATTACTCGAAAGAGAGATCAGCGATAAAAGAAACGGAGAAACAATATGGACAGTAATGCAATGGTAGTGCAAGGAAGGAACACCGAAGAAATTGAGATCGATCTTGGCGAAATCTTTCTGATGCTATGGAATCATGTTTGGATCATACTGGCAGCTGCAGTGGCATTGGCGATTGGCGGATTCTTATTCAGTAGTCTTGCGCTCACCCCGATGTATGAGTCGGAAACCACCGTCTGGATCGTCAACAAAACCGATGAAAACAGGAGCTTAGCATATTCTGATTTGCAAACAGGCACATCCTTGACAAAAGACTACGCGGAACTGATTAAAAGCCGCACTGTTTTGACGAAAGTCATTGAGACATTGGGTCTTGAGGACTCCTACAATAGTCTGGCAAGCAGGATCAGTGTTACCAACAAGACAGATACGCGTATTCTGGTGATTGGTGTTGAGGATGAAGATCCTTTGTGGGCACAAAAAATCGCAGATGAAGTTCGTAACCGCGCAAACGAACATATTTTGGATGTCACAGATGTTGAAGCGGTGAATGTTTCCGATCTTGCGAACTTGCCAATTAATCCGATTTCCCCGGATGTTTTCAAATGGACGCTGATTGCGGCGCTGCTTGGCGCATTTGGGTGTGTCGCGTTTTTACTGGCGAAATATCTTTTGGACGATACGATCAAATCTTCCGAAGATGTAGAACGATATCTGACTCTGAGTACCCTAGCGATGATTCCTTTGAATAATATAGTGGAAGCGCAAAAAGACAAGCAAAAACGTCATTTGAATAAAGTGAAAAATGAAGCAGAGCTTTCATTGACGGATGAGTAGAACGTATCATTTGTCACACAAAAGCAGGAAACAATACACTTTCGAAGAAACGAAACAGGAACCCAATATGAGACAAACCAAGGAACCAAACGGCAAATCACCGGTACATGGAGGAACTATGCAGGCGATTGTTTTAAAAGAAGAACCACTCGATTTCAGAACTGAGGAAGCGTACAAAACCCTTCGCACCAATATAGAGTTTAGCAGCAGTGATATCAAAAATGTCGTCATTACCAGCTGCACCCCCAACGAAGGGAAGAGCGAAGTCTCCTTTAATCTATCCAAATCTTTCGCACAAAATGGTAAAAAAGTCCTTTTGGTTGATGCCGATCTACGCAAATCTGAAATGAGAAAGCATTACAAAAGCGGGAAAGTCCGTTTGGGTTTGGCACATTATCTGATTGGAAAGAGTTCTCTCAATGATGTCACTTGTGCAACGGATATTCCGAATTTCAATATTATCTTTGCAGGTCCCATGCCACCCAACCCCAGTGAGCTTCTGAGTGGAAAATATTTCAAACAATTAATCGAAGAAACAAGTTCGATCTATGATTATGTTATTTTTGATACACCTCCCTTGGGAAGTGTCATCGACAGTGCGATCGTTGCCAAGTATTGCGACGGAGTGGCTCTTGTCATTTCAGCGGGAGATATTAGTTACCGCTTTGCCCAAAAAGTGCTCGGACAGCTCAAAATGGCGGATTGTAAGATACTGGGATGTATCTTAAACAAAATTAACATGAGCAAAAAAGGAAGCTACGGCTATTACAGCCGCTATTATGGTAAATATTACGGGTATTACTACGGGAGTGACGATTCGACGAAAACCAAAAAGAAGAAGCGCCACCATAGCAACGATTGAGTAATACAGTAAAGCGAAACTCCTTTTGGGGAGTTTTTGTATGTAGACGATTTGGCAGTTGCGACCCTTTGTGTGGGATAGTGGCTGTGAATAGTAACGGCAGAGACACTTTTGTTTTTGATGAACAGGATAGCGGGAATGAAATGGACTTCGCGGTAAGGTGATCGAAAGCAGACGAAAAAGCAAGGTGGTAAAAATTGAAAAAGAATCAGAAAATCAAAGCAATGATCGTTGTGATCGTCTTTTTGGCAGTTCTTTTGAGCAGTTTATCGGTTAATATTTGGGGCATCGGTACAGAAAGAACCGGTAGTGCACAAGATATCAAATTAGGCTTAGATTTGGCAGGCGGTGTCAGTATTACGTATCAAGTGGTAGGGGATACAGCGCCTAGTGCTACAGATATGAGCGATACGATCTCCAAACTACAAAAGCGTGTCTGGAATTATAGTACGGAAGCAAATGTGTACAGAGAAGGCAGCGATCGCATCAACATCGAAATCCCCGGAGTCACGGACGCAAACGCTATTTTGGAAGAATTGGGAAGACCGGGAGCGCTTTATTTTATATCCGAAACAGATGCACAAGGTCAAACCAATTACACCTATATGGGTACCGGGACGCAAACAGAAGGAGAGTATGTACTGCTCAAAACCATTGATACATTACTCGCAGACGGATCTGTGGTACTGGTAGGGACAGATATCGCGGATGCCGTCGCCGGAACCAATTCAGACTCCATGGGCAACAGTCAATTTGTCGTAGATTTGACGATGACGACCGAAGGTACGGAGAAATTCGCACAGGCGACGAGAAAAGCATACAACGCGAATGAAACCCTCGGGATTTACTATGACGACTCTTTCGTGAGCGTACCGACCGTAAGTGCGCCTTTAACAGAGGGCAAAGCATTTATCACCGGTATGGCAACCTACGAAGAAGCGGACAATCTGGCTTCTACGATCCGAATCGGCGGATTAAAATTGCAATTAGAAGAACTTCATTCCAAAGTCGTGGGTGCACAGTTGGGTGTCGAAGCGATTGATACCAGTCTCAAAGCAGGGATGATCGGATTGTTGTTGGTCATTCTTTTCATGATCGTGGTTTATCGGATTCCGGGACTTGCCTCTGCGTTGGCTTTGCTGTTGTATGCGACGCTTACCGTTCTTTTGATCTGGGGATTTGATATGACACTGACACTGTCGGGGATTGCCGGTATCATCCTCTCTATCGGGATGGCAGTGGATGGCAATGTCATTATCTTTGCAAGAATCAGAGAAGAAATGGCGACGGGGCAGTCCGTACGCGCAGCTGTCAAAATCGGTTTCAAAAAAGCTTTTTCTGCTATCTTAGACGGTAATGTAACGACGATTATCGCAGCTTTGATCTTGATGTGGTTAGGGCCGGGCGCGATTAAGGGATTTGGACAGACGTTGATATTGGGGAATGTACTATCCATGTTTACGGTGCTTACTGTGACCAGACAGTTGCTATATGCTTTTTATACACTCGGAGCGAAGAAACCGGTCTTCTATGGCGTGATGAAAGAGCGTAAGACCATCGACTTTTTGGGTCGCAAAAAGTTGTTCTTTACGATTTCCATCGGATTGATCGTAGCAGGAGGTATTTGGATGGTGGTCAACGTGACCACTAAAGGGGATATTCTCAATTATGGTCTGGAATTTAAAGGAGGAACCGCCACTACCGTTACCTTCGCCGAGCAAATGGACTTGCAAGAGATTACGGAGCGCGTGGTACCGCTGGTAGAAGAAATCTCGGGTGATGCTACGCAGATACAAACGATTCAAGATTCCAATGAAGTCGTGTTCAAAACGTCTTCTTTGGATATGCAGCAAAGAGAAGCGTTGAATCAAATGTTTTTGGAGCAATTTGGCGTGGAAGAAGGTCTCATTACGTCTGAAACCATCAGTTCCACCATCAGCAGTGAGATGACACGCGATACGATATTTGCACTGATCTTATCTTTACTTTGTATTTTGGTGTATGTCAGAATCCGTTTCCGTGATGTTCGGTTTGGAATCAGCAGTGTTGCGGCGCTGTTGCATGATGCTGTTTTGGTAGTTATTTTTTACGCGGTTATCTGGTTACCAGTGGGGAATTCCTTTGTGGCGTGTATCTTGACGATCGTCGGCTATTCCATGAACGCAACGGTCGTGATCTTTGATAGAATCAGAGAAAATATGGCACTGATCGGTGCTGATGAAGAACCCAAAGATGTAGCGAACCGCAGTATCACACAAACCTTAGTTCGCAGTATCTTTACCACATTTACGACATTTATCATGGTTCTTGTTTTGTATATTTTGGGCGTTACCAGCATTCGTGAATTTACATTACCGTTGATCGTCGGTATTTTATGCGGAACGTATTCCTCGATCTGCTTAACAGGTGCGATGTGGGCTCTTCTCTTAAAAGTGAGGAAGCGTACCCAATCACCAAAGACCACTTGATCAGAAAGACCGGAGACGGAGAACGAACAAATGGATAAATGGGTAATACGAAACAAAAAAGCAGATTTTGACGCATGGGCGGCCAAGCTTAGCGTTTCTTTGGTACTGACGCGTATTCTGCGTAACAGGAACTTAGAAAACGTGGCGGATGCCGCCCGTTTTTTGCATACCGATCAGACACAAATGCATTCACCATGGCTTTTGCCGGATATGGACAAAGCGGTTACGACGATCCTAGATGCGATAACGAAAGGCATCAAAATACGAATCATCGGAGATTATGATGTGGATGGAGTCACCTCCGCCGCAATTTTGACGATTGGACTGGAGGCACTTGGTGCCAAGGTAGATGTCGTCATCCCGCACCGGATCGACGACGGTTATGGGATGAATCTCCAAATGATCGAAAATGCGAAACAAGACGACATTCGACTGATCGTCACTTGTGACAACGGCATTGCTGCCGCCGCTCCGATAGCGCTAGCCAACGAATATGGGATTCGGGTGGTCGTGACAGATCATCATGAAGTCCCTTTTACCCACATAGAGGGAACACGCACGGAACTGTTACCGGCAGCCGAAGCGGTGGTCGATCCGCATCGCGCGGACAACCGCTATCCCTTTGTCACACTTTGCGGGGGTATGATTGCCTATAAAGTAGTGGAAGCGCTTACCGGTAGACGAGACAGCGCTTTGTGGGAGCAACTTGGCGATGAACTCATGCAATTGGCAGCATTGGCGACCGTTTGCGATGTCATGGATCTGGTGGGAGAAAATCGTATTCTGGTAAAAGAAGGATTACGGAGCCTACGGCAAACCACTAACAAAGGATTGTCAGCATTGATGCTCGTGAATGGTTTGGATGCGAATGCCTTGTCCTCTTATCATCTGGGCTTTGTCCTCGGACCTTGTTTGAACGCGGCAGGGCGTTTGGACAGCGCGGATCGCGCACTCGACCTCTTGTTGTGCAAAGATCCCGCAGAAGCACTACGACTGGCGGGTGAACTGAAAGATTTAAACGACAGCCGCAAGAATCTTACGACGCAAGGCGTGAAACAAGCAGAGCAATACTTGATGGATCACCACCTTGATACAGACAAAGTGTTGGTGCTCTATCTACCGGACGTTCATGAAAGCCTCGCCGGAATCATCGCCGGAAAGGTGCGTGAAAAGTGGAAACGACCAACGTTTGTACTAACGTCGGCCAAAGAGTGCGTGAAGGGCTCGGGTCGTTCCATCGATGCTTACGATATGTTTACAGAACTGACAAAAGTACAAGGTTGTCTAGACAAATATGGCGGACATAAGCTTGCGGCGGGTTTTTCTTTAAAGTCGTGGGAGGAAATGGATTCTAGCGTACCATTCTCCTGTTTTGAAGAAACAGCACAGGAAAAAGCAGTCGCAGCATTTCGACGATTGCTAAACGAAGCTTGTACACTTCGGGAAGAAGATTTTGTATCCAAGATTTACATTGACGTGGAAATGCCAATGACATATCCGACACTCGCGTTGGTAAAGGAATTGGAGTTGCTGGAACCATTCGGTAACGGGAATCCGAAACCGCTTTTTGCACAGCGCAGTGTTTGTTTCGTCAAAGGGACGCGGGTCGGTGTGAAGAAAACAGCCGTGCGCTTTCTGGTAAAAGCAGGAGACGACGCATTCTATGATCTAATGTACTTCGCGGATCCTCAGCCGTTTCTTTCTTTCCTAGATGCACGGTATGGTGTCGGTAGCGGTGAACTATTGTTTACACAAACTTGTGCCTTTGAAGCGAACATTGCCTATCACGTAGGGATTAACGCTTTTCGAGGCAAGGAGAATCTACAATTCGTAATGCAAAATTATTGTTAATCACAAAAACAATCTCAAGGAATCATAAAGGATGAGGATGATGGACTTAACACAGTTGCGTGAACAAATAGATAGAATTGATCGCCAAATCGTCGCTTTGTACGAAGAGCGCATCGCCGTCAGTACACAAGTCGCCAAAGTCAAGATTGCTTCCGGGAAGGAAGTATTAGATACCCAAAGAGAGAAACAAAAGATCACGACACTCAAAGCCTTGGCGCATGGCGACTACAACGCGATGGCCGTCGAGGAACTCTTTATTGCGATCATGTCCATGAGCCGCAAGGTACAGTATGGACTCATGCCCTCCGCAGTTTCCGTGATCAACCGTTTTCGAGAAGTCGATACCTTGCCGACGCTTGGGAGTAGGATCGTCTTTCAAGGAGCGCCCGGAGCGTATAGCGAGGCAGCTGCGACTGCGTATTTTGGCGAAGGTGCCGACTGCGTTGCCGTGAAAACTTTTAAAGATGTGATGGACACGTTACAAGAGGGAAAAGCTGATTATGGTGTCCTTCCGATTGAAAATACGACCGCCGGGAGTGTAGATGAGATCTACGAACTTTTTGCAGCTTATCAGGTAGCGATCGTGGCGGAGCAGGTGATACCGATTTCACAATGCTTGTTGGGCAACAGAGGGTGTCAAATCGAAGGAATCAAAACAGTCTTCTCACATCCCCAATCGTTGGCGCAGAGTGCGCGATTTTTAGACGAATGGGGGTGGCAGCAGGTGAGTATGAAAAACAACGCGTTTGCTGCCGGGAAAGTCGCACAGGATCAAGACACTTCTCAAGCGGCGATCGCAGGAGAACACGCCGCAAAAATCTACGGTTTGGAAGTCTTAAAACGAGGAATCAATGATGAAGGCGGAAACGCGACGAGATTTGTCATCCTGCACAAAGAACCGATTTATCGCAAAGATGCCGGGAAGATCAGTATTTATTTTGAAGTAGCGCATGAAAGCGGATCCCTGTATCGGATGCTTTCTCATTTTATCTA